>JABDPD010000303.1 GCA_013042895.1 Boseongicola sp.
CGATTACATGGTGAAGCCGTACTCCGTGGTCGAGTTGATGGCGCGGGTGCGTACTCAGTTGCGACGAACGCGACCTGCGACAATTGGCGAACGGTTGGAATACGCGGATATTGTGCTCGACGCGGAAACTCATCGTGTGATGCGCAATGGGGATGAGGTCAGACTTGGACCGACTGAGTTCCGTCTTTTGAGCACGTTCATGGAAAAGCCGGGTCGTGTCTGGTCGCGCGAGCAGCTTCTGGACCGGGTTTGGGGGCGTGACATCTACGTGGACACGCGGACTGTGGATGTTCACATCGGCCGTTTGCGCAAAGCGCTTTGCAGCTACGGTGGGGATGATCCTTTGCGTACGGTGCGCGGGGCTGGATATGCGTTGGGATAGGTTAGAGTTCGAGTCTTCCATAAATCGTATAATCAATATTATGTTAATTTAATTCTGACCATGGCGGAGATTTTTGGATTTAATTAAATTATTACAGTGCGTTACGCGGCATTCCTCACCTGGCGCAAAAAGTTGAGAAAACGTCTGAGTGTCTGTCCCTTCTTTGGCACAAAACGCATGTTCTCGAAGCTAACGCTAATTTTTTTCGACCTTTCCCCTTGTTTGACGTGAATTTACGTTTCAATGAACTCAGACAGTTACAAAGGAAATTGCCGATGGCTTCGCTTCTTATTCTGAATGGTCCCAACTTGAACCTGCTCGGAACGCGTCAGCCGGATGTCTATGGCACCGCGACATTGTCGGATGTTGAGGATTTGTGCCGCGATACAGCGTCAGAGTTCGGTGTTGAAATTGAGTGTTTGCAGTCGAACCATGAAGGCGAGCTTATTGACGCGATCCATGCAGCGCGTGGTAAACACAACGGTATTGTTTTGAACGCCGGTGCATATTCGCACACGTCTGTTGCGCTGCACGACGCGATTGTCGGCACAGAGATGGCTGTTCTCGAAGTACATATCTCGAATATTCATGCTCGTGAGCCGTTCCGTCATCACAGTTATATCACTCCTGCGGCAGTTGGCATCATTTCAGGTGTGGGCATTCAAGGGTACGCACTGGCGATCAGAGCATTGGCTGAACACCTGAGCGTACTCTAGAATGAACTCAACACTCCTGCGACTACTGTCGGCTAAATCTGTCGAATCGGCTTGGGCGATCCTGACCGTGGAGATGGAGCGCTTTGGATTCGACCGGTTGCTTTATGGGATGACAAGGTTCCGCACGCAGGCGTCACTTGGCAATCCGGCGGATATGTTGATTCTGTCGAACCATCCAGACGACTATGTTCATGAGTTCGTTGGTGAACGAATGTTCGTGTCAGCGCCGATGGCAATGTGGGCTGTGGAGAATGAA
The DNA here is from genome assembly GCA_013042895.1 of Boseongicola sp. Classification (GTDB taxonomy): domain Bacteria; phylum Pseudomonadota; class Alphaproteobacteria; order Rhodobacterales; family Rhodobacteraceae; genus Boseongicola. Next base: position 1,355 of record JABDPD010000303.1, read on the forward strand.
GGTGCCATGTCCTGGTCCATTGTGGCGGACATGGAAGGCAAGCTGACGGCCGATCAGCTTAAAGTCCTGGAATTGAACAAGAGATTTGATGTGCTTGCGGGATACACAATCTCGTTTCCAGACCCCTCCCCTCGCCAAAAAGCAGCGATTGGACTGACGGCGCGTCTTGGTTTGAACCAATGTGACGTGGAAGGCATCTGGGCCAAACATGGCGAAGAGATCGAAATACTCGCCCAGGTTGCGCATTTGAAACTCGCAGCCCTGCCCGTGCCCGTGTCGCAACAACGTCTTTCGAAGCGTCAGCGCGAAGCCCTCGAATGGGTGAGCGAGGGAAAAACCACAGCGGATGCGGCCACGATTATGGGGCTCACTTCAGCAACGGTCGAAAAGCATCTGAGGAAAGCGCGCGAGGCTTTGCAGGTGGAAACAACGGCGCAGGCCATTATGAAAGCCTCGCTGCAACGGCAGTTTTTCGTATTCGAGAGCTAACCTTTCACGCATGCGACGAATTTTTCGCATATTTTTCACGCTCGGCTCACGCCAAAGCGCTTCGGTATGGAAAACCATACTTCCCTTAGGTCAATTCGATAGCCATATTACAACTGTTCCGTGAGTGGAGGCTTTGTCCTTTGGAACATCCCTCTGCCAACATCCGTGATTTCGGGTGGTACCGTGAGGGGGTCGGGTAACCGACGCCGGCCTGAAAGCGCATATTCCGTTGAATGGCCGGCAACTTATCATGAACGAGTAAGGCCCGCGTGCCAGTTCCTCATCCCCATTGGTCGCGCGCGTGGTGGGTAAATCGTATCAGGCGGAGCTGCGTCCCGGTAGCTCCGCCTTTTCTTTTGCCGAAAAGAAAAGCCTCGGGGATTAACCCTGAGCAGCTTTGGCGACTTCTGCAGCGAAGTCTTCTTCTTTCTTTTCAATCCCTTCGCCAACTTCTAGACGAACGAAGCCAGTCACAGTGATCCCTGCTTCTTCAGCGGCAGCAGCCACTGTGAGGTCTGGGTTCACGACGAAGGACTGATTCAGCAGCGTGGATTCTGCGATGAATTTCTTCATCCGGCCTACGATCATTTTTTCAATGACCTGCTCGGGCTTACCGCTTTCACGGGCAATATCCATTTGAATTTGCTTCTCTTTTTCAACTGTCGCGGCATCCATGTCAGCCTCAGACATAGCGGCTGGGTTCACAGCCGCAATGTGCATCGCGATTTGCTTGGCTACGCCCGCATTGTCGCCTGTGTAGGCCACCAAAACACCGATCTTGCCCATACCTTCTGCGGCGGCGTTGTGGACGTATGTCGAAACGTTGTCGCCAGAGAGCTTAGCCATGCGACGCACGCCCATGTTCTCACCGATCTTTGCCACCGCATCAGTGACAACGTCAGCAACAGACTTGCCATTGATCTCGGCAGCCTTAAGAGACTCAACATCGTCAACGGTGCCGGCAACGGTAGCGATGCTTGCGACCATGCCTTGAAACTCGGCGTTCTTGGCTACGAAGTCGGTTTCCGAGTTGATCTCAACCGCAACGGCGGTACCGCCAGAAGCGGATACACCAACGAGTCCTTCAGCCGCAGTGCGACCTGATTTCTTTTCAGCCTTGGCGAGACCTTTTGTGCGAAGCCAGTCCTGAGCAGCTTCCATGTCGCCGTCGTTTTCTGTCAGCGCCTTTTTGGCGTCCATCATACCTGCGCCGGATTTCTCGCGCAGCTCTTTTACAAGTGCAGCTGTGATTGCCATGATGTGGCTCTCCTTGAAATGTAATGGGTGCGGGCGCGACCTTTGCCGCGCCCTGATCAGTCTAAACGGTCAATGCCAGCCTTATTCGGCTTTGGCTTCTGCGGCTGTGTCTTCAGCCGGAGCTTCGGCAGCGGGTGCTGCTTCAGGCTCGACGACCTCTTCGGCAGCATCTTCCAAAGCGCCGAGGTCAACGCCCGCGGCGCCGAGCTGGGCGCTCATGCCGTCAAGGGCTGCGCGGCTTGCGAGATCGCAGTAGAGCGCAATGGCACGTGCTGCGTCGTCGTTGCCGGGAATGATGTAGTCCACGCCATCGGGTGAGCAGTTTGTATCAACCACAGCCACAACCGGGATGCCGAGCTTTTTGGCTTCAGCGATGGCGAGGTCTTCTTTGTTCACGTCGATGACGAAAATCAG
>JABDPD010000087.1 GCA_013042895.1 Boseongicola sp.
GTTTTGAGGGCGCTTGCTTTGTGACCGGCCGAAGGGTAGGGCGAATGGCATGCGTATTCTATATCTTGGCGACGTTGTTGGGCGGTCCGGGAGGACGGCGATCCGTGAGCGCTTGAAGCCTCTGCGCGAGCGGCTTCGGGCGGATTTCGTGATTTTGAACGGCGAGAACGCGACGTCGGGGGCGGGGCTTTCGGGGGATCATGCGAAGGTCTTGCTGGAGGCAGGGGCCGATGTACTAACGCTAGGCGATCATGCGTTCGATCAGAAAGATATGCTGACCCATATCGAGCGGGATCGGCGGATTATTCGCCCAGTTAACTTTGCCAAGCAGGCGCCTGGCGTAGGCTCACGGGTGTTTGAGGCACCGGGTGGGCGTAAGATTTTGGTCGCTCAGGTTTTGGGGCAGGTGTTTATGAAGCGGGCGTTTGACGATCCGTTTTCTGCAGTGGACAACATTCTGCGCACGCATCCTTTGGGCGGTATGGTGCAAGCGATCGTAATCGATGTGCACTGCGAAGCGACCAGCGAAAAGATGGGCATGGGCCATTTCTGCGATGGGCGGGCCAGTATGGTTGTCGGCTCGCACACGCATGTGCCAACGGGGGACGCGCAGATATTGCCGGGCGGGACCGCGTTTCAGGCGGATGCGGGAATGTGTGGAGACTATAATTCGGTCATAGGCATGGATAAGGCGGAGCCGCTACGCCGCTTTGTGACCGGCATGGGCAAGGGGCGGTTTGAGCCAGCGAATGGTGAGGCGACTTTGTCGGGGCTTTTCGTGGTGACGGATGATCGCACGGGCAAGGCGACAGATGTACAGATGATCCGCGACGGCGGGCGTTTGCAGGCATCGGGGCCAGAGTGAAAGATCGGCTCTTTCTGATTCTTTGTTTAACCGTCATGGGAGCGGGCTGGGGTGCAACGCAGCCCTTGGCGAAAATCGCTGTGAGCGAAGGATATCGCCATATTGGGCTGGTGTTTTGGCAGTTGGCGATTGGTGCCATCGTGATGGGTTTTATCCAAACGATGCGTGGGCGTCGGCTCACGTTTTCGAGGCCTGCATTGTTGGTCTACGTGGTGATTGCATTGATCGGGACGGTGCTCCCGAATTCGGCGTCTTATGAGGCAGCGCGGCATTTGCCTGCGGGGGTGATCTCGATCCTGTTGTCGCTGGTGCCGTTGTTCGCCTTTCCGTTTGCGATCCTCATGGGCAACGAAAAGTTCCAGTGGGTTCGTTTGGGAGGCTTGGCGCTGGGCCTGCTTGGCGTCTTGCTGATCGTAGCGCCTGAGGCGAGCTTGCCAGAAAGGGCGGCGATTGTATTTATCCCGATCGCGCTGATTGCGCCTTTGTTTTACGGGCTTGAGGGCAATGTCGTGGCGCGCTGGGGCACGGCAGGGTTGGACCCGGTGGAGGTGCTCTACGGAGCGTCGGTAGTTGGCGCGATCATTGCTTTGCCGATTGCCGTTTCATCTGGACAATTCATTGATCCTCGCGGGCCTTGGGGCCGGCCGGATTATGCACTGGTCATTGCTGCGGTGATCCATGTATTGGTTTACTCGGCCTATGTCTGGATGGTGGGCCGGGCAGGGCCGGTGTTTGCGGTGCAGGTGAGCTATCTGGTGACTGGATTTGGCGTCGGATGGGCGATGTTTATCCTTGGGGAAAGCTACTCGGTTTGGGTTTGGGGTGCGATGGCGGTGATCCTTACGGGAGTTTTTCTTGTCCAGCCAAGTCCGCGCGCAGCCCTTGTGGAGTTGGACGAAAGAGGCAAGACTTAAAGCGATATGACACCGCTTTTCGACTTCTCGCCGGATGTGGCGGCCTTTCTGGCACTGGCTGTTGTCGCGGCCATGTTCGTGATGTTCCTCTGGGAGCGCTGGACGACCGAAGTCGTCGCCATTGGCGGCGTTGCGGTTATGTTGGTTCTTGGGTTGTTGCCCTATGAAAAAGGGCTGGAAGTGCTGTCGAACCCGGCGCCATGGACGATTGCCGCGATGTTCATTGTCATGGGCGCCTTGGTGCGTACGGGCGCCTTAAGTTGGTTCACGGGTCAAGTTGAGCGGCAAGCAGGGGTACGTCCCGGAGCCGCATTGGCGGGACTAATGGGGTTTGTGGTTCTGTCGTCGGCGGTGGTGTCAAACACACCGGTGGTTGTCGTGATGATCCCGGTTTTTGTGCAATTAGCCTCGAAACTTGGCGTTTCAGCCTCAAAGCTGCTGATCCCGCTGTCCTATGGTGCGATTTTGGGCGGCACGCTGACCTTACTTGGAACCTCAACCAATTTGCTGGTGGATGGTGTGGCGCGGGCGCAGGGCTTGGAGGCGTTCACGATCTTTGAAGTGACGCCGCTGGCGATTGTTCTGGTGGCCTGGGGGGTGATCTATCTTCGGTATGTCGCTCCGAGGCTGCTTCCAGATCGGGACTCGATGGCGACGATTTTGTCAGACCGCTCGAAGATGAAGTTCTTCACCGAAGTGGCCGTTCCTGAGGGGAGCGATTTGATCGGACAAAGCGTGCGTGAGGTGGATTTGTTCAAACGCGATGGTGTGCGGTTGATCGATGTACTGCGCGGCGATGCGTCGCTTCGTCGGGATTTGGATGCCGTGGAGCTGGCGAGTGGGGACCGGGTTGTTTTGCGTACGCCAATGGCAGAAGCGTTGGGTTTGCAGCAGTCAAAGGAGCTTCGGACGGTCGATAAATTGGGATCGGTCGAGACGACGACGGTGGAGGTGCTGATCACGCCGGGGTGTCGGATGGTAGGGCGCTCGCTTGGGTCTTTGCGCCTTCGGAGGCGGTATGGGGTCTACCCGTTGGCGGTGCACCGGCGCGCTCAGAACATCGGGCGCCAGCTGGATGATCTGGTGGTGCGAGTGGGTGATACGCTGCTGCTGGAGGGCGCGCCCGGTGACATCCAGCGGATTGCGGCGGACATGCGATTTGCGGACGTGAGCCACCCGACAGAGCGCGCATATCGGCGCGGTCTGGCGCCCGTAGCCGTGGTCGCGTTGCTGGGGATTGTAGTGTTGGCGGCCTTTGGGATCGCGCCGATCTTCCTGTTGGCAATCCTTGCGGTGGCGGTTGTGCTGCTGTCGCGATGTGTTGACGCCGAAGAGGCATTCGAGATGATTGACGGCCGCCTTTTGGCGCTGATTTTCGCGATGTTGGCGATTGGGGCAGCCTTAGAGGCGACGGGCGCTGTGGCGATGATCGTGGACGCGATTGCGCCGGGATTGGGAGCTTTGCCGCCGTGGGCGATTGTCTGGGCGATTTACTTGCTGACCTCGGTGTTGACTGAGCTGGTCACGAACAATGCTGTGGCAGTGGTTGTGACGCCGATTGCCATTGGGCTGGCAGGAGCCTTGGGAATTGATCCGAGGCCTTTGGTCATTGCTGTTATGGTGGCGGCTTCAGCGGCGTTTTCGACGCCGATCGGCTATCAGACCAATATGCTGGTTTACGGGCCGGGTGGATATAAATTCAGCGATTTCCTGAAAGTGGGGATACCGCTGAATTTGAGCATCGGGCTTTTGGCGTCGTTCCTGATCCCGGTGATCTGGCCGCTTTGAGGCGGCCAGTTCGGGATTAGCTGTCGCTTTCGACTGCGTCAGATGCTTTCTCAGCGCGCTTTTCAAGCTTCTCGGCGCGATCGGAAACCTTTTCGGCTTTCTTAGCGACCTTGTCGGCGCTGGCCTGAGCTTTCTTGGCGTTCTTTGCAGCTTTCTCGGCGTTCTTTGCGGCTTTTTCGGCGGCTGCGATACGCTTTTCAGTTGGCTTCTTCTCGGCGCGGGCCTGCTTTTTAGCAGCATTGGCGGCCTTTTTCTCAGCCTTCTTTGCGGCTTTTTCTGCGGCAGCGGCTTTTTTTGCAGCTCTTCTTTCAAGTCGCTCGGCGTTTTTCTTTACACGGGCGGCTTTTTTCTCAAGCTTGCTGGCCTTTGCGGACTTGGCGGCTTTTTCCTCGGCCTTCCGTTCGGCTTCGGCTTCGGCTTTTGCCTCGCTTACGGCTTTTGCTTCAGCCGCAGCGCGGCGGTCAGTGCGGTCGTGGCGATTACAGGCTTGCTCGTTCTGGAAGACGTTGCAGTTCGTGGACTTCGCGTCAGCAGCCGTCGGGGCTGTGACGCCAAGAGCGGCAACGGCAAGGAATACAGCAGGGAGGATGAGGATGGGTTTCATATCGGGTACTCGCAATCAGAGGTTACTTTTGAACTTGGCAATAACTTAGAAGTGCGATTCGGCAAATTTGAGGCAAGTTTGTGTAAATTTACGTGTATTTTGATGCCTAGAGGCGTGCGGTGCAGGACAAGTGTCCTGCACGGACTTGAGGTCTGAAGGGTGCGCGAATAGAAGGACTCGATACTTTTATTCGGGAGAGGTGACATGGCCGGTCATTCAAAATGGGCAAATATTCAGCACCGCAAAGGTCGTCAGGATGCGGTGCGCTCAAAGCTGTTTTCCAAGCTCTCGAAGGAGATCACGGTAGCCGCGAAGATGGGCGACCCCGATCCAGAAAAGAACCCGCGTTTGAGGCTTGCTGTGAAAGAAGCGAAGTCGAACTCGGTTCCCAAAGACGTGATTGATCGCGCGATTTCCAAGAGTCAGGCCGGTGAGGGCGACGATTATGAGGAGATCCGCTATGAAGGCTATGGTCCAAGCGGGGTGGCGGTGATCGTTGAGGCGATGACGGACAATCGCAACCGGACGGCGTCTACTGTACGCTCAACCTTTGGCAAGCATGGCGGAAACCTTGGCGAGACGGGCTCAGTTGGGTTCATGTTCGAGCGAAAGGGCGAGGTCGTTTATCCAGCGGATATAGGCGACGAAGACACAGTGATGATGGCCGCGATTGAGGCCGGGGCAGAGGACGTCGAAAGCTCAGAAGACGGGCATACGATCTATTGTCTCGATACTGATCTGAATGAGGTTTCCAAGGCACTTGAGGCAGAGTTGGGCGAGGCGGAATCGACCAAACTGATTTGGAAGCCGACGACGACGACAGAGCTTGATCTTGACGGAGCGCAGAAGCTGTTTCGTTTGATCGAAGTGCTTGAGGATGATGACGACATTCAGCGTGTGACAGCGAACTTCGAAATCTCGGATGAGGTTATGGCGCAGCTATAGGCGCGTTAAGGGAGGGGCTTTGCCCCTCTGCCCGTTGGGCCTCACCCCAAGGTGTTTTCAAAAGGATGAAGCGCTGGGCGCGCCGCGGAGGAGTCGTGCGGCGGCGCGTTTGACATTTGCGGTGAGGGGCGCGAGGGCGCCTCTGCCGATGCGGCTTGTTTGCCAGAAGAGCGGTGTGTCATGGGCGAGATCGGGGTGGAGTGTGACAAGGT
>JABDPD010000090.1 GCA_013042895.1 Boseongicola sp.
AGCCGTTTCGCGGCTATCTCGCGCACTTCGTACGAGCACCCCGGCCAAAGTGGCATGCCGAGGGCGCTTTTGAACCGTCCGAAAGAAGGAGATGGAAATGCCTAAGATGAAGACAAAGTCGAGCGCCAAAAAGCGCTTCAAAGTGTCGGCGACCGGTAAGGTCATCGGCGGATCGGCCGGCAAACGCCACGGCATGATCAAGCGGTCCAACAAGTTTCTGCGGAACGCCCGCGGCACACGCGTGCTGAGCGATCCCGATCAGAAGTTGGTCAAATCCTATATGCCATACGCACGCTGAGGAGCTTGAGAGATGCCTAGAACCAAAGGTGGCACAGTCACCCACGCCCGCCATAAAAAAGTTACCGACGCCGCAAAAGGTTATTACGGTCGTCGCAAGAACACCTTCAAGGTGGCCCGTCAGGCCGTCGACAAGGCGAACCAATACGCAACGCGTGACCGTAAGAACCGCAAGCGCAACTTCCGCGCGCTGTGGATTCAGCGGATCAACGCAGCCGTGCGCAGCCACGACGAAGCGCTGACATACTCGCGCTTCATCAACGGCCTGTCGCTCGCCGGCGTCGAAGTGGATCGCAAAGTCCTCGCCGACCTAGCCGTGCATGAGCCGGAGGCATTTGGGGCCATCGTCGAAAAGGCGAAGGCCGCGCTCGCGTAAACAAAACCCAATTTGGGACAGTTTGAAGAAGCCGCGGACCTTTTGGGTCTCGCGGCTTTTTTGTTTGAAAAGGAACGGCCATGAGCCACATGCGCTACCAACTCATTGGTCTGATCGGCTTCATAGTCGCAGGTGTGTTGTTTACAATCGTCGGCGTACGCGCTGGAGATCTTTTGACTACTCTCGGCAGCGTCATCTGGACGTTGTCTTGTTTGATCTGGCTGATCCCTTTCATCAAACGTTAGCAAAACTTGAACCTCTGGCACGGGCGGGGTAGCACCGCTCGAACACCGAACCCGGGAACCGGACATGGATGATCTGAGAGACAAATATCTGACCGCAATCGCCGGCGCCGCTGACGAAAGCGCGCTCGAGAGCCTGCGCGTCACGGCCGTCGGTAAAAAGGGCGAAGTCAGCCTTAAAATGCGCGAGTTGGGCAAGATGACGCCAGAGGAGCGCCAAGTTGCTGGCCCAGCGCTCAATGCCCTTAAAGACGAGATCAATTCAGCGCTTGCCGCGAAGAAATCCGCTCTGGAAGACGCCGCCCTTGATGCGCGCCTCCGCGACGAATGGCTCGACGTCACGCTGCCCGCTCGTCAGCGCCCCCAAGGCACCATCCACCCCGTTTCTCAGGTCACCGAGGAAGTCACTGCCATCCTTGCCGACATGGGCTTCGCCGTCGCCGAAGGCCCACAGGTTGAGACCGATTGGTACAATTTCGACGCTCTGAACATCCCTGGTCATCACCCTGCACGCACCGAGATGGACACGTTTTATATGGCGCGCGCCGAGGGCGACAATCGCCCGCCGCATGTGCTGCGCACCCATACCTCTCCGGTGCAAATCCGTTCGATGCTGGATCAGGGCGCGCCCATCCGCATCATCTGTCCGGGCCGCGTGTACCGTGCCGATTATGATCAGACGCACACGCCGATGTTCCATCAGGTCGAAGGACTGGCGATCGACAAAGACATCTCGATGGCCAACCTCAAATGGGTGCTGGAAGAGTTCTTTTCGGCCTTCTTTGGCACAAAGGTCAAAACCCGTTTCCGCGCCTCGCACTTCCCCTTCACCGAACCCTCGGCCGAAGTTGACATCCAATGCTCGTGGGAAGGCGGCACGGTCAAAGTGGGCGAGGGCGACGGCTGGCTAGAGGTTCTGGGCAGCGGCATGGTCCACCCCAAGGTGCTGGAAGCCGGCGGCATTGATCCCAGCCAGTGGCAGGGCTTTGCCTTCGGTATGGGCATCGACCGGATGGCGATGCTGAAATACGGCATCCCCGATTTGCGCGCGTTTTTTGACAGCGATCTGCGCTGGTTGCGGCATTATGGGTTCAGCAGTTTGGCGGTGCCTACGTTGCATGGGGGGCTTTGATGGCCTTGAGTACTGCCGCAGAGACAAGTGCGATTTTTGATGGCCTTAACGCTGTCGCGCAAGCTGGAATGACAATGGCTGTTTCTTTGGGCGTTTGGGTCGCATATCGACAGCTCCATATATGGAAAGAGCAAGACATTGTTAAAAAGAAAGCAGATATTGCGGAAGAACTATTGGCTGCCTCGATGGAGATCTCAGATAAACTCCGCGGACTTCGGACGCCATTTGATGACATCCCTGAAAG
>JABDPD010000320.1 GCA_013042895.1 Boseongicola sp.
CCTGGGGTGCTCTTCGTGACCTTGGCAACATCATTCGGCTGCGTGTGGTCACCATGGAGGCTGAACCGCAGGTCGTAGAGTTCACCGGTGAGGAGCTCGCCCGCGTCAGCCATGCCTATGGCACGAACGGCATTATTACCGAAATCGAGATGCCGCTTGCGCCGGCCTATGACTGGGTCGAAATGTTCGTCACCTTCGACGACTTCATGGATGCTGCGCGTTTCACAGAAGACCTTGCCAATGAAGATGGCATCTTAATCAAACTCGCTACAGTTTTCGAAGCCCCGATCGCACATGACTATTTCCAACGAGTCAAACCGCATGTTGAACAGAGTTCGAATATGGTCGGGCTCATGGTCGCGCCGCATTCGATGGACGGATTCTTAACCTTTGCCGCAAGACGCCCCGAAGCCACCATCATCTACAGGAATGACGATCACGATTGGCCGCGTCACCCCGGACCCGTGTTTGAATACGGCTGGAATCATACGACTTTGCGCGCTCTCAAAGTTGACCCGACGATCACCTATCTTCAGGTTCGATATGGCTTTCCGAATTCACTCGAACTGATCGAAAAGATGCGCGCGGAATTCACGCCGGAGGTTCTACAACATTTGGAAGTCATGCGAGAGAGCGGTCGTGTAATTTTTGCGGGGCTAAGCATCGTAAAATTCACCTCCGAAGAACGCCTCGATGAGATCATTAAGATCCATGAAGATGCAGGCGCAATGATCTTCAATCCGCACCGCTACACCTTGGAAGAAGGCGGACGCCAGACTGTTGATGACCGCCAGTTGAATTTCAAGAAAGAGGCCGACCCTAAAGGCCTTCTCAATCCCGGCAAAATGATTTCCTGGGATGATCCTGACTGGGATTTCAAAAAAATGTACGCCTATCCAAGGCTTCAAGAATTAACCAAAGAATAAAGCTGCGAACGCATGCACCGACGTGAAACCGACGTAATACCGACGCGATACCGACATCCTGATTTTGGAATAAACGGAGTGTCAGCATGACGCGTGCTTTGGTCCTTTATGCACATCCTTGCGACGACAGTTACGGGTCCGCATTGCACCAAACCGTTGTTGAAACGCTAACTGAACGTGGATGGGACATCGATGACTGCGACCTCTATAGGGAAAACTTCAATCCCGTATTGTCGACCGCTGAGAGGCGTGGCTATCATGACGAGCCTCAGAACATCGGACCCGTTAAAGACTATGTCGAACGGCTGCGTAATGCCGACGCATTGATCATGTGCTTCCCAGTTTGGAACTTCGGCTATCCCGCTATTCTAAAAGGATTTCTTGACCGAGTGTTCCTGCCCGGTGTGTCTTTCAAACTGGTCGACGGCAAAGTTCTTCCCAACCTCACGCACGTCAAGAAACTTGCTGCGGTAACAACCTATGGCGGCACAAGACTGCGCGCTACATTGGCGGGAGATCCCCCGCGCATGTGTGTAAAAAGAGCGGTTTGGCATGTGACCAGGCCCACAAAAATGCGCTACCTTGCGCTTTATGACATGAACCGTGCTTCCGACGCCAAGCGCGCAATGCATCTCGAAAAAGTTCGTCGCGAAATGAGGGATCTGTGATGCGTGCGCTTGTCGTCTATTGTCATCCGAGAGAAACCAGTTTCACAGCAGCAGTGCGAGACTTAGTCCTAGAGAAACTTAGAGGTGTTAACGCTGAAATTCGCGTTGCGGACCTCTATTCAAACACCTTTGATCCCGTCCTTTCTGCCGCAGAACACGAAGGCTACGAGACTTGCCCTGATAACTGCGCGCCGGTCGAAAAAGACGTCGAGGACCTGCGCTGGTGCGATACGTTAATCTTTGTTTATCCAACGTGGTGGTATGGTCTTCCTGCGGTCCTGAAGGGCTGGCTCGACCGCGTTTTCCTTCCCGATGTTGCCTTCATGATGCCCGACGCGGAAAACCCGACAATTCGGCCGGGTCTTCAACATATTAAACGGCTTGGTGTTTTCACTACCTGCGGCGCAAGCTGGTGGCTTACTCAGTTCGTCGGTGCGCCTGGCAAAAAGACCATACTTCGAGGTGTTGGCTTGCTTTGCGCAAAGCCGCACAAAAAGACCTTCGCCGCGCATTACCTCATGGACTCGTCCACCGACGCATCGCGCAAGAAACACCTCGAGCGCGTTTCGCGCAAAATGGATCGCTTCGTTGGGTTACCGAACAAGAAAGCGGCGGCGTCATGATCCCCGTGATCGACTGGAAGCGCGCGAAGGGCGAACGCAGTGCACTCGTGATGGAAATAGGAAGTGCATGCAGGAACCCAGGTTTCTTCATTTTGAAGAATCCTGACGTGGAACTGGCGCTCCGATTGGAAGTGTTTGAAACTGCAGACAACTTCTTTGACCTACCGACAAACGAAAAACAGAAAGTGTCCATCCTCAACACGCCTCATTTCCGCGGATGGGGCGCAAAGGGCGACGAGAGTCTGGACGAAACTCAGCCCCAGATCGACACCAAGGAAACCTTCAATGTTGGGTTAGATCTGTCGCCGAATGACCCCCGCGTCCTCGCAGGTGAGCCTTTCCGGGGCCTTAACCAATGGCCTGATATTCCCGGTTTTCGAGAATGTCTCTTGGCGTATTACGACGCCGCCCAGGCGCAGGGCCTCAACATCTTGTCGATGATCGCAGAAGATCTCGGTTTGCCGCCCGATCATTTCAACGCACTCTTTGAGGACCCGCTAAGCGCGCTCCGCATGCTCCGCTATCCAGCCGCAACAGGTGCCACAAACGAGATTGGTGCGGGCGCTCATACTGATTATGGGGCGATCACTCTGCTCATGACAGATGGTGAGCCTGGCTTGCAGGTTCGCCCTCGTGATGGCGATTGGGTTGACGTCCCAAGCGTTGAAAACGCCTATGTCGTCAACATCGGTGACAGCATGATGCGTTGGTCCAATGACATATACGTCTCGACACCGCATCGCGTTCTGCCGCCCAAAAACACACGTCGTTCCGTTGCCTTTTTCGTCGAGGCCAACCCAAACACAATCGTCGAGGCCTTCCCCGGCACTGGTACGCCGAAATACCCGCCAATTCGTGCGGCCGACTATCTGCAGTCGCGGCTCGATGCCACCTATGCGCCAAAGGAGACAACATGACCCGCCGTTTTGATTGGGCCGACTACAGAAC
>JABDPD010000323.1 GCA_013042895.1 Boseongicola sp.
CGACGGACCGGTTGCTGATTTGTGGCTCGAACGGGCGATTTTATACGCTTTCGGCGTCGAGCCTGCCCGGCGGGCGCGGGATGGGCGAGCCAGTGCGGCTGATGGTGGATTTGCCGAACGAGGCGGAGATTGTGTCGCTGTTCATTCATCAGCCCGAGCGCAAATTGCTGGTGGCCTCGACGGCGGGCGATGGGTTTGTGGTCTCGGAGGATGAGATTGTGGCGCAGACCCGAGCCGGTAAGCAGGTGTTGAATGTTCGCGGTGAGACGCGGGCGTTGGTGTGCAAGCCAGTTGAAGGTGATCACGTTGCTGCCGTCGGCGAGAACCGCAAAATGCTGGTGTTCCCGGTGTCTGATCTGCCAGAAATGGGACGTGGCAAGGGTGTGCGACTACAGAAGTACAAAGATGGCGGGCTGAATGATGCGCGCACATTTACGCTTGCTGACGGGCTGAGCTGGCTTGACCCGGCGGGTCGGACGCGGACCGTTTCCAGCGCTGATCTGGCCGAGTGGATGGGCGCTCGTGCAGGCGCTGGGCGCATGGCGCCGCGTGGGTTCCCGCAAGACAACAAGTTCACGTAAACCCGTGGCTGCGACCAATCTTTCGACGGATTTCATAGGACGGCGTGGGCGTGTTTTCCGGCTGAGCTTCTTGATGGGACTGTTGTCGGTGGTGACGCTTGGCTTTTATCGCTTTTGGATGAAAACCCGGCTGAGACGCTATTACTGGTCGTCGATCCGGCCCGGCGGGCGGCCATTGGAGTACGTGGGTGATCCGCTGGAGAAACTGCTCGGGTTCTTCATCGCAGTTGTGATTTTGGCGTTCTATATCGGTGTCGTGAACCTCATTTTGATGTTCGTGAGCTTCTCACTTTTTGATGGGAATACGGCGGCCTATGTGGCGTCATTCGTTGGAGTGATCCCGCTTTGGTTTTACGCAAGATACCGCGCGCGGCGGTATGTTTTTGGGCGCACTCGCTGGCGCGGTATTCGGTTCGGTGTCGATCCCGGGGCCTGGGGTTACGCGTGGCGGGCGATGATTTATTGGACGCTTGCCCTTGGGTCGGGCACGCTGTTGTGGCCGCTGATGACGCATCGGTTGGAGAAATTTCGGATCGACCGGACGTGGTATGGCGACCGGCAATTGGTGCAAGGCGGACGAGCGCGCGATCTGGTGAAAGGGATGGTGCCGTTTTGGTTGGTTCTTGTCGGGATTGCAGTGATAAGCGGGTTTGCTTACGCGGGTTCCGATATAGAGACCGCGCTGGGGACATTCCTGTTGGCTTTGCCTTTGCTGGCAGTCACATGGGGTTGGTATGCGGTGCGTAGTTTCCGGGTTTTGACGGCAGCGAAAACGGCGGGAGCGATCGGGTTTCGCTCGACCGCGCGCGCGCCCAGGGTCATTGGAATATATGTTCTGGGATATGGATTGGCGTCGATTGTGACCAGCATCGCAGCGATTGCGGCTGGTTTTCTTGTTTTAGCTATAATGTTCGCCGGCAGCGGAATGGACTTTTCGCTGGACGATCTCGACAATCTCAGCGGGCCGGGGACCGTTCTACAAATCTTTGGCTTCGCTACTTATTTCCTTGTCTTTGTGATCTGGGCGACCCTGCGCCATGTGTTCGTAACTCTGCCGCTATGGCGCCACTATGCTGAGACGTTGGAGATTGTCGGAACCGAGTCGCTCCACGATATTTGCCAGCGGGACCGCGATGAGCATCGCGAGGCAGAAGGCTTTGCTGAGGCGCTCGACCTGGGGGCGGCGATATGACGGTCATTCATGTCGGCGACAGCCCCGGCAACCCCGAGGGCTTTGCAGATTTCTTTGACGGCCGGTTGGCGCGCGTCAGGCGGGCGGCGTTTGAGATTGATGAGGCTGCGCGGGTGTTGATCATTCGTCCGCCGGATTGCCCGGAAGAGATTTGGCCGCTGTCCGAGTTGCGCGAAATTCCGGATCAGGCCCATGATGACCAGCTTGTTCTGACCACGGCCAAACGCGCGTTGGCGAGGTTTATACTGACGGATCCCGCGAGCGTTTCGGTTTTGCGCCACAGAGTACCGAAACTGCCGACACGCTCGCCGGTTCGTGGCAAAGGACGCGTCTTGGCGTGGGCCGCAGCTGCGGTGGCCTCGGTGTTTTTGATTGTCTTTGTTCTGGTGCCAGTTATGGCCGATCAGATGGCACGCATCCTGCCACCTTCGGGTGAAGAGGCGCTGGGCGATGCGACGCTTGAGCAAATCCAGATAGCGCTTGGCACAGATTTTTCTCCGCTCAATTTCTGTGAGACGCCCGAGGGGACTGCGGCAATGGACTTGATGCTGGAGCGCGTCAGCGGGTTTCGATTGGACCTGCCGTATCCGGTCAAAGTCAGTGTGTTGGATCACCCTATGATCAATGCCTTTGCCTTACCCGGCGGGCAGGTGGTGTTTTTCCGGGGGATTCTGGAGGCCGCCGACAGCCCGGACGAAATCGCGGCTGTTCTGGCACATGAGATTGGGCATGTAGCGGCGCGGGATCCAACGCGGATTGCCTTGCGTTCGGCGGGGTCCCTTGGAGTGTTGGGGCTCTTGTTTGGTGATTTCGCAGGCGGCGCTGCCGTACTGTTTTTGGTCGAGCAGCTAATTCAGGCCGATTACACCCGCCAGGCTGAGGCGGCTGCAGATGCATACGGGATAGCGCTCTTACAGGAGGCGGATGTAGATCCCGCAGCTTTGGGTGCGTTGTTTCAAAAGCTGCTTGATCAGCATGGGGAGGCGACCGGGATTGCGGCGCATTTCATGTCACATCCTGCACTGGGTGACCGGATCGCCACTGCGCAGGCGGCGGGCGAAGGGCTTATTGGGACGACGCCGGTTATCCCGGATGCGGAATGGCAGGCGCTTCAGGCGATCTGCAACTAACTTGCGGTGGCGCGACGGGCGCGTTAACCAAATTGAACAGTGACAAAGGGGCAAATGTCGATGCGGCGGGTACTGGGACCACTTCTATTGAGCGTCTTTCTTGCGGCTTGCGCGTCTGCGCCTGAGGACGTGAGCGAAACGCCCGCGGTGCTCGGTGACTTCCGGCTTGGGCACAACATTGCCATTGCCGACAACGTTGTTTTGGGGCCGTTCTCGCGTGAGTTGACCGAGCAGCAACTTGAAACGGAATTGCAGAACGCGGTGGCCAAGCGGTTGCGGCGCTATGATGGCAACGGGCTCTATCACCTTGGGATTGTGATGGGTGGACTAGTGCTGGCGCAGCCGGGAATTCCGGTGGTCTATGCGCCGCAGTCAGTCATGATATTGGACGTATCGGTCTTTGATAACGTCACTCAGGAGCGTCTGAACCCGGAAGCCAAGCGTATTCAAGTGGGTGAAGGGTTTCGCAATATCGTGCCGATCCTTGGGTCCGGGCTGGTGCGTGAAGCGGATGTGCAGCTCGCCAACCTATCAGCAAATGCCGCGCTCGAGATTGAGGCCTGGCTGAACGAAAACCCCGAATGGTTTATCCCGAAGCCCGAGCGCGCCCGCGTTCCGTTCACCATTTCGACGCCTGCGCCGCCCGTTGTTGCTGTTCCTGAGGAAGAAGAGACCAACTGACGCTTGATTTTCCTTATCGAATGCCATACTTGCCCGCCCATAATTCACCCATTTCAAAGGCATTAGGGCGATGGCAAA
The DNA here is from genome assembly GCA_013042895.1 of Boseongicola sp. GTDB lineage: Bacteria > Pseudomonadota > Alphaproteobacteria > Rhodobacterales > Rhodobacteraceae > Boseongicola. Next base: position 3,663 of record JABDPD010000323.1, read on the forward strand.
GGCAAAGTTTGAACGTAACAAACCCCACGTTAA
>JABDPD010000328.1 GCA_013042895.1 Boseongicola sp.
TGATGTAATTGCCAGTGTCGCAGAGCCAAGGGCGCGGGCGGCGGAGAGACGGGCATCGGTTAGGCCCTCAGCGGACAGGACGAGTGCGCAGGTCTCACCCTCCTGCAGGACCACAGGGAGTCCAAGCCGAAGATCAGTGCGAGCCCGTGCGATACGGTCGATCAGAGATGGAATAAGCGACATAGTGTTCTGTGATTAATCATATTCCGTTGCGGGTCCCTAGCGAGAAATTGAAACATTTCCCTTAGATGTCACACGAGCGCGTGAGAAAATGCAGCAAAACTTGTCGAAGGCGTGATCGAGGCGCATCTGTTGCTCAACAGTCCAAGGAGGGCGAGGCTCATGTCACAGAACCTGAAGAAGATATTGTTGGTCGACGACGACGACGATCTGCGCGAAGCGCTTGGTGAGCAATTGGTTATGACCGAAGACTTTGATGTTTTCGAAGCTGACAGCGGTGCGAGTGCACTGGAGCGTGCCAAAGAAGCAATCTACGATCTGGTTATTCTCGATGTGGGGTTGCCGGATACGGATGGCCGCGAATTGTGCCGCGTTCTTCGTAAACATGGGGTGAAATGCCCGATTTTGATGCTGACGGGCCATGATAGCGATGCGGATACGATCCTTGGGCTTGATGCAGGCGCGAATGATTATGTGACGAAGCCGTTCAAGTTTCCGGTTCTTCTGGCGCGTATTCGCGCGCAGCTTCGCCAGCATGAGCAGTCTGAAGATGCGATTTTCCAGCTTGGGCCTTACTCGTTCCAGCCAGCGCAGAAGATGCTACTGACCGAGGACGAAAAGAAAATCCGTCTCACTGAAAAAGAGACGAATATCCTCAAATTCCTTTATCGTGCTTCGGAAGGTGTAGTGGCTCGGGACGTGCTTTTGCACGAGGTTTGGGGATACAATGCGGGCGTTACAACGCACACGCTTGAGACCCATATTTACCGTCTTCGTCAAAAAATAGAACCAGATCCGTCAAACGCGCGCCTTCTTGTTACGGAGAGTGGTGGGTACAGGCTTGTTGCCTGATTCGATGAATCCCGTTTCCGTGTCCGGGTTATGGCACGGTTCCTCCCTGTAAGACTGGCCGGGCCTCGTGCCCGGTCTTTTTTGTCTGTTTCGGCTTCTCGTCAAATACTTGACAAAAATTATACGAAATAGGCCGGATGTAGCTCTCAGCCCCTTGGCAATTGGGTCTGGAATCCTATGTTCCCCTCAAGAAATGCCGCCCTAAGAAAGAAGTCGTGACTTAAATGGCCGCCGCGCAAGACCCCTCAATCCCGTCATCACCGGGACAAGCGCTGGCTGGTTGGGTGTCTGTGCTTGTTGCATCTGCGTTTTTTGTCGGATTCTGGCAGGCCTTGGGTCCTGTCGGCCAAGGCGAGGTATTGCGATGGTCTTGGGAGTGGGTGCCGTCGCTTGGGATTTCTCTTAGCTTCTTGATTGACGGGCTGAGCCTGACGTTCGCGCTTTTGATCTCGGGGATCGGAGCGTTGGTCATGCTGTACTCCACCAAATACCTGGCCGGTCACAAAAACTTTGCTCGGTTTTTTCTGTATCTGACTCTCTTCATGATGGCGATGCTGGGGTTGGTCCTATCGGATAACCTGTTGTCGCTGTTTGTTTTTTGGGAACTGACGTCGATCACATCCTATTTGTTGATTGGCTTCAGCCATACCAGCGCGGATAGCCGTCGTTCAGCACTTCAGGCGTTGCTGGTCACGGGCGGCGGTGGTCTTGCTCTGCTTGCGGGCATCGTTCTGATTGGATGGGTCGCCGGGACCTACGAGATGTCTGAGATTCGGGCTCAGGGAGACCTAATCCGCGAGCATGGGCTGTATCTGACGATCTTCGTGTTATTCCTGCTTGGCGCGTTCACCAAGTCCGCGCAGATTCCGTTTCATTTCTGGTTGCCCAATGCGATGGCGGCGCCAACGCCTGTGAGTGCCTACTTGCACTCGGCGACGATGGTGAAGGCCGGGATTTACTTGTTGGCGCGCATGCATCCGACTTTGGCAGAAACGGACGTCTGGCTATGGACATTGACCGTTGCGGGTGCCTCGACGGCGGTATTTGCGAGTTTCATGGCGGTTAAGCAGACCGATCTGAAGCAGATCTTGGCGTATACGACGTTAATGGCGCTTGGGACTTTGACGCTGTTTTTGGCAGCTGACACCGGCTATGCGATTACGGCGGCAATGACGTTTTTGATTGTGCATTCGCTCTATAAGGCGGCGCTGTTCATGATCGCGGGAGCCATCGATCACAGCACAGGCACGCGAGAGATTGATCGTTTGGGTGGGCTGGCAAAGGCGATGCCGATCACGACCGCGGCGGCGGCTTTGGCGGCCCTGTCTATGGCGGGCTTCCCGCCGTTCCTTGGATTTATTGGTAAGGAATTGAAGTATTACGGCGCGTTGGCCGTACAGTCTGAGCCAGTTCTGGTGGCTGGCGCGATTTTGCTGGCGAATGCGCTTATGTTGGTGGCGGCGGGACTTGTGGCGTTCCGACCGTTCTGGCGCGGCACACATGCGACACCCGTAGAACCGCACGAAGCACCGTGGCAGTTACTGGCGGGGCCGGTGATTTTGGCGGTACTGGGTGCGCTGTTCGGGATTAATTCAGATTTGATTGCGACGCCGCTTGTTATTCCAGGGGTGAACGCAATTTCGAGCGGCGAGCTTGAGCCTGCCGAATTAAAGCTTTGGGCGGGTATTAATCTGCCGCTGATCTTGTCGGTCATTACGATTTCACTCGGTATTGTGATGCTGATGGTTCATCGGCGGATGCGCGCGCTTCTAGAGGGTATGGAAGCCCGTCTGCCGAGCTTTGATCGCGGTTGGGACAAATTCCTTGATGGCATGAAGGCGACCGCAGCTTGGCAGACCCGTGTTTTGCAGTCGGGCGTCATGCGCCAGTATCTGTATATTATCTTTGCGACTTTGCTGATTGCTGTTGGTGGCACAATGATCTGGACCGGAGCTTTCAAGGGTGTTCCGGAAGTTTCGGGGCTTCAGGTGAAGCATTGGGTTGTGGTTTTGTTGATTATCGCGGGCACCGCGCTGACGACGATCACCAACAGTCGCATCACAGCAATCGCAGGACTTGGCGCTGTAGGAATTGGCGTGGCGCTGATCTTTATCATTTATAGTGCGCCGGATGTGGCTATTACTCAGCTTCTGGTCGAAACATTGGTAGTTGTTCTGTTTGCGGTCGCGGCTTTGAGGTTGCCGACGTTGAAGCCTGAGGATGGATTTCCAAACCGAAAGCTCGATGCGTTGATTGCAACGGCAATCGGTGCGGTCGTTGCGGCGATTCTGATCACCGTAACCACAGGACCAATCAACCGACGTCTGACGGAGTATTTCGAGCAATCGAGCTGGATTGATGCCTATGGGCGCAACATTGTGAATGTCATTTTGGTCGACTTCCGAGCGTTGGATACCTTCGGTGAAATTGCAGTTGTGGCGGTTGCTGGTATCGCGGCATGGGCGATTCTCAAGGGTCCGAAGGAGGATGCGAAATGAAGTCGATCATCCTGACAGCCGGCGCGCGATTGTTGGTGGCGTTGCTACTGATCTTTTCGGTGTTCATGCTCTTGCGCGGACACAACGTACCGGGTGGTGGCTTCATTGGCGGCTTGATCGGAGCCGTCGGCTTTGTGGTCTACGCAATTGCCTGTGGCACTTCGGAGGCACGCGAAGCGTTGCGTCTGCCGCCAGAGAAGATCGCCATGGTGGGTCTCGGCATTGCGTTGTTCTCCGGTTTCATGGCGTTCGTGATGGCGGATGACCCGTTCACTGGTCAGTGGCTATTTTTAGGAGCAACGGAGACGGACAAGGGTTTGCCGTTGTCCTCGGTTCTTGTCTTCGACATTGGAGTCTACCTGGTGGTGATGGGCTCGATCCTGGCGCTTGTCTTTGCGTTGGAAGAGGAGGTCTGAGGTGGAAGTCGTACTCTCATGCCTCGTCGGGGTGCTTGTTGCCGCAGCCGTTTATCTGATGCTGTCGCGGGATTTGTTGCGATTCCTCTTTGGATTAATCTTGATCTCCAATGCCGCGAACCTGTCGATTTTCGTCAGTGGCCGCCTGATCACTGGTGCACCTCCATTGATCGAAGACGGGCGAGATTATCCGGTCGGTGAGGTTGCGAATGCATTGCCTCAAGCGCTTGTTTTGACGGCAATCGTGATCGGATTTGGACTGTTCGCTTTCGCACTTGTCCTGACGCTGCGGGCGTACCGAACTTTGGGAACACTTGATACGGACGAAATGCGCGTCGCTGAACCGAAAGAGCCGTCATGAGTTGGCTTTTATCCCTTCCATTGCTGATCCCATTTGTGGCGGGGGTTGTTTCGTTCTTGCTGAAGGACGGACCCGGGGGCCGTTGGGCGTCGGTTTTGGGTTCGGCTGCTATGCTGGTGGCGTCAGGGGTCTTGTTGGCGACCGTACTACGCGAAGGCGTGGTAGCTGGTCAGATGGGCGGATGGCCCGCGCCGTTTGGAATTACGCTGGTCGCTGACTACTTATCCGCTGTCATGGTGGTGATCACGGCAATCACGGCCTTGGCGGTGTCGATTTACGCGATGGCCGACGTCGAGGCTCGAATCGCGAGGCTTGGCTATCATGCGTTGTTTCAAATCCTGATCGCCGGTGTGGCGGGTGCGTTTTTGACGGGCGATCTGTTCAATCTGTACGTCTGGTTTGAGGTAATGCTGATCGCGTCCTTTGGTCTTTTGGTCATGGGCGGCACGAAAGAACAGATTGACGGCGGCGTGAAGTACGTGGCGCTCAATCTGGTATCGACGATCCTGTTTTTGACAGGCATCGGATTGATGTATGGGATGACCGGGACGCTCAACATGGCGGATCTGGCGCTGGTTGTGCCGACGCTTGAAAATCAGGCGCTGGTCACGGTTGTGGCAATGATGTTCATGGTGGCCTTTGGCGTGAAGGCAGCGGTGTTTCCTTTGTTTTTCTGGCTGCCAGCGGCGTATCACACGCCCGCGTTTTCGACCTCGGCAGTTTTTGCAGGGCTGTTGACCAAAGTCGGTGTCTACGCGCTGATCCGAATGTTCACACTGGTGTTCGTCGGTGACATCAGCTTCACCCACGAGGTCCTTTTGTGGGTCGCTTGTTTCACGATGGTTACTGGCGTTTTAGGCGCTGCTGCACAGAATGATTTCCGCAAGATTTTGTCGTTTCATATCGTAAGCCAGATTGGCTACATGATACTTGGACTGGCCCTAATGACGCCTTTAGCGATTGTCGGCGCAGTTTTCTATTTGGTGCACCATATCATCGTGAAGGCGAACCTGTTCCTGGTTGCTGGCGTTGCGGCCAAGATTGCAGGGTCGACGGAACTGAAGAGGATCGGCGGGCTTTATGCGACCGCACCGTTGTTGGCGGTGCTATTTCTTGTTCCAGCTTTCTCGCTTGCTGGCTTTCCACCGCTCTCGGGGTTTTGGGCCAAGTTCATTCTGGTGAAGGCGGCACTTGAGGATGGTCACGGAGTTGTTGCGTTCATTGCGCTGGCTGTTGGAGCTCTGACGATATTCTCAATGACGAAGATTTGGGCCGAAGCCTTTTGGAGTCCGCATCCGGAGAATGAAGAACCGAAGCTGAGTGCTCTGACGAAGGGCGAGCGACGGGCGTTGTTGCTGCCAATTGCAGGTCTCGCTGTGTTGACTTGCATCATCGGCCTGTTCCCAGAGCCGTTTGTGCAGTTTGCTGAGGGTTCAGCCGCGCAATTGCTGGATTCAAACGCTTATATTGAAGCGGTGTTGGGGG
>JABDPD010000332.1 GCA_013042895.1 Boseongicola sp.
GTTCTGGCGGCCGCACCGACAGTTGGCGGTGGCGAAACGCCAGCATCGACACTGTGGTGGGACGGTTTCACGATTGCCGCAAACATCAGCGACGAAGATGCCGAAGCAACCTTCATTGCAATGGTGAACGGTATCCGTCCTGAGGTCGTATCGGCAAACAACGACCAAGCGGTTTGGCTGGCTGACGGGTTTACACCTGGTCCAGCTGCTACTGGTGTCTTCGCAACGGCTTCGGCGGGTGCACGTCCTTATCCAATGATCCCGTTCATGGGCCTGATGCACACAGCGCTTGGCAACGAGCTGTCCGACTTCCTACAGGGCAACGAGAGCGCAGAGCAGGCGCTGGCAGACGTTGAAGCCGCCTACACGGCTGCGGCCAAAGAGCAAGGCTTTCTCCAGTAAAGCTTTACTGCTGGGGCGCCCCAAGGCGCCCCGGTTTAACTGGAACGCGGGGGCTTTCAGATGCCACATAGAACATTCTTCTGGTTTATTTTGCCGTCACTGGCCGCGATGTTTTTGTTCATCGCTCTGCCAATTGTTTCGGTTGCGTTTCAGTCTCTTTTTATCGAACACGAACAAGTCCTCATTGAAGTCGAAAACTGCGGTCCATTCGGGTGTGAGACCGAAACCGTGGTCGACAATGAGGCCACTGCCGCCAAGCGCGAAGCAGAGCCACTTGGCCGCTTCAACGGCCTTGGCACCTATTTTGACCGAGGCCACTTAGCGACCGCCGAAGTGAGCGAAGCATGGTCCACGCGCGAGAGCCTCGGAGGCTTCCTTGGCGAAGTTATGAACTTGCCCTTCTACCGGGCGATGGCTTTCACGCTGACATATACCTTCGTTTGCACGCCGGTTTTGATTCTGCTCGGCCTTGCGGTTGCATTGGGCGTTAACGGACTTCCAAGAGCTTTCAAGGGACCGACGATCTTTGTGTCGCTGCTTCCGATGATCATCACACCGCTCATCGGTTCACTTATATTGTTCTGGATGATCGATGCGGAAGGTATCTTCGGCAAGACACTCCAGGTCATATTCGACGACCCCGAATTGTCGCTGAAAGCGTCTCCGTCGCTGACGTGGATCACGCTGATTGTCTATGGGATCTGGAGCTCAACACCGTTTGCCTTCGTGGTCTTTTATGCGGGCCTGCAAACCGTCCCCGAAGACACGCTGGAAGCAGCAATGGTCGATGGTGCGAGTCGTTGGGAGCGTATCCGCTATGTCGTGATCCCGCACCTGATGCCGCTTGTGGTCTTCATCACGCTGATCCAGCTGATGGACAACTTCCGCGTATTCGAGCCGATCATCGGCTTCTCGGCGCAGGCGAATGCGTCGTCACTCAGCTCGATCATTTATGACGACCTTAGAGGCGATATCGCGCGGTTCAACTCGGCCGCGGCGACGTCGATGTTGACGATCATCGGGGTGGCAATCCTGCTAACGCCTGTGCTGATCCGCACGTGGCGCGACTTTAACCGAAAGAGGGCTTGATCCATGGCATCTGGTGCAATGAAACGCTCTCCGGCGCTTGCGGCTTTCGCGACCGGTTTTGTGATCCTTTGGGTGATTGTCGCCTCCTTCCCGTTCCTTTGGACGTTATGGGGCTCTTTCAAGGTTCAGGGTGACTTCTTCTCAAAGGCAGACTGGACAAATGCGATCTGGGGAACCCGGACGATCGTGGAAACGGGAGGCGCGTTCACCACAAACGGGTATTCGGGTGCCTGGATCGAACAGGAGTTTTGGCGAGCAACGATGAACACGTTCATCGTGGTATTCTTTACGGTTATCATCTCGCTGACCTTCGGCACGCTTGGCGGCTATGCGCTTGCGCGTTCGGGGTTCCGGTATGCGTTCTGGCTGCTGATGATCGCACTGGTGTTCCGGGCGATGCCGCATATCACGCTGGTTTCGGGCTATTTGCTGCCATTCTTTGAGTGGAACGTCTGGGGGCATTTGCCGACGTCGATCATTGTTCTTGTGGCGATCAATCAGCCGTTTACACTTTGGATGCTGCACTCGTTCTTCCTGAACATCCCTAAAGATCTCGATGAAAGCGCCATGGTTGATGGCTGCACGCGGTTTCAGGCCTTCCGTCACGTGATCATTCCCGTGATGTGGCCGGGTGTTGTGACCACGGGTCTGTTCAGTTTCCTGTTGGCGTACAACGACTTTGCTGTCACGGCGATGCTGCTCAGCCAAGAAAACCAGACGATGATTCCGAAAATTGCGAGCTTCCTGGGCTCGACGTTTGAGGAGGGCAACGTGATGTTCGCGGTTGCTGCGGTAGTCTCAGCGACCGCTCCGCTCTTCGTATTGATCCTGTTCTTCCAGCGCCAGATTGTCAGCGGTCTGACAGCGGGTGCGGTCAAAGGTTAATAACAAATATGTCGGGATTTCAGGCCGAGAAGGCCGTTGTGTTGGCGCAGTACGAGGCCCTCTCCGGTGCGACGTCTGATAGTGTTGCCGGGGTTTTGTCACAGCGCGTGACGCAGAACTGGGCTTGGCGGGGCGTGCATCCTTTCAATGCTCAAACGGGCGTTGAGGCCGTGGCCGAGACTTTCTGGAAGCCGTTTCTCACGGCTTTCTCCAGAGTGCAGAGAAGGCAGGACATATTCTTTGCTGGGCGGAACGAAACGGACGGGTTGAAAGGCGTTTGGGTTGTGTCGATGGGACACCTCATGGGCCTGTTTGATGCGCCGTGGCTGGGAATTAGGCCAACGCGGAAAATCGCTATGCTGCGCTATGCCGAGTTTAACCGTGTAAAGAATGGCCAGATCATTGAGACGGCTTTCTTTTGCGATATCCCGCATCTGATGACCCAAGCCGGACAATCACCTTTCCCGCCTGCGACCGCGCAGCATCTGGTTCAACCGGGGCCAATTTCGCACAACGGCCTGCTGTTTGAGGACGCGCCTGAGGCCGAGGGGAAAGCAACACTAGCAGTGATTAACGCGATGATCAGCGATCTGGGAACGTGGGATTTAGGGGTTCCGATTGAGGAAGAGCTTGCGCGAACCTGGCATGTCGACATGATCTGGTGGGGACCCGAGGGGATTGGCGCGACCTACACGATTGAGCGCTACGCCAAGCAACACGCCGGACCGTTTCGCGCGGCGTTCAAGGAGCGCTCGAAAACTGGTCATTTGGCGAGACTTGCTGAAGGGCATTTCGGCGGCTTCTTTGGCTGGCCGAATTTTCAAGCCGTCCATGAGGGCGGGCTCATGGGGATGCCATCATCGCAGGGACAAAAGACCGAGTTTCGAGTGGTGGATATCTACCTGCGCCGGGATGACAAACTGGCTGAGAACTGGATTTTCATCGACATGCTGCACTGGTTGAAGTCGCAGGGCATAGATGTGCTTGAGCGCTTGGCCAAACAGCAGGCCTAACGACTATTCCTGAGTGATCGAGGCTTCCCAGTTTCGAAGAAAATTGCGGCGGGTCAGACGGTCGAGATAAGCCAGAAGTCCGGGTCCGAGGCGGATGGGTCTGAGTGCGACGTTCGATTGCAACGCGTCGGCATCCACCGCGGGCAGACCAGAAGCAGAAACGAGATCCGGGCGGCTTTCGAGGGAAGTCAGGAAGTCGACCATAGTCTGCGCGTCGGCGACGTTCCGAGCGTTAGAGGAAATCACAGCGGTACGCAGCATGATGTTGGCGAAGTCGCTCATCAAGACAATTCGGTAGCCTCCCTCATCGGCCAATTGGGCTTGCGCATAGCTTCCAAGAACATTGTAGGCGACAGCAAGTTCACCGTTTCGGACGTCTTCGAGCATGGCTCCGGAGCAGCAATATAGACGCGTGTCGAGTCGGCCCATCACTTCGAGCAAACGCCAAAAGTTTTCGGAGACGCGCGCATCTTGTGTCGCCATCATGTACCCAAACCCTGAGGTGCGCACGTCGTAGGTTCCAATCTTGCCGCGGAAGCGGTCAGGTTGCTCCCGCAGCAGGGTGATTAGGGCGTCCCGGGACGTAGGTATGTCATCGGTTGGGAAGGCTTTATCGGACAGGATCAAGACAGCGGGTTCCTGAGTAAACGCGAAGACCTGGTCGCGCCACTTAGCCCAATCAGGAAGCGCGTCGGTCGTGTTTGAGCGGTACGTTTGGGCAAAGCCATCGTTGGCCAGTTTTGTTTGCAGGTCCATGGCGGATGAGATGACAAGGTCGAAATCTTCGCCTTCGTCGTGGACAGCTTTCATTAGCTCTGTCGTACTAGCTATCGTGTAGTCTATAGAAACAGTCTCGTTTTCTTCTTGAAATGCAAGAAGAATGGGCTCGAAAACGTCCCGGTCGGCAGTCGAGATTATCCGCAGTTCAGTCTCCGGATTTGGCGCAACATAGCTGGCGCGCTCTTCGATTTCGAACGCGGCGGCGGCATATGTGAATGCAATCGCGGCGGTTATTGCAGCGGGAAGACAAGCGAGACGCATGCGCCTTTTGCTCCTTCGTTTCGGGTGATGTTGAGGATTCCACCATGGGCGCGGGCGACTTCGTCTGCGATCGTGAGGCCAAGACCAGAGCCAACGATGTCGTCGACGTTCGCACCACGTGAAAACCGGGTTTTCAGGGTATCGGTATCTGTGTCGCCAAACCCCCTGCCCTGATCCACGATGTCGAGCCGAATTGTATCTGCAACCGTCAAGTGAACCTCGATATCGCTGTCATCTGGTGAGTACTTAATCGCATTGTCGAGAATGTTTTGGATCGCGCTTTGCAATAGAATGCGGTCACCGGTGAAAGTCGGGGCGAGCTTGGGAATCGTGCAGCGGATCGCCGCATCTTTGAGGTCAGCAGAGGGTTCCAGTCGGGCAACGGTCTCACGAACCAGTTCCCCCAAATCAATGGTTTCGGTCGCGAGGCTGTCTGTCCGGAAGGTGACCATAGCGTGGTCAAGAAGCTGGCCGGCGGAGCGCGAGCTTTCATCAATAGCTCGGATCATCTCGCGCATTGTCTGTTTATGCTCCGGCTTGTTTAGTTTTCGATGAGTTACTTCCGCTTTGGCGCGCACTGTAGCAAGAGGTGTACGGACACGATGGGCGGCCTCGGCTATGAGGTCTTCTGAGCGCAACAGTGAAGCGCGAAGACGGGCGATAAAGGTATTGAGGGC
>JABDPD010000335.1 GCA_013042895.1 Boseongicola sp.
CTCCAGAGCAGGATAGCGCAAACCCAGCGTTACACCTCGGGCAACATACGAAATGAGTAACGCCATCCAAAGTCCATGGTTGGCGTAAACAGGCACAAACATCCACGCCGCAATCGCGTAAACTGCCGCCGATATGAGCATCATGTTGCGCATGTCAGCCGTCCTTGTCGCGCCAATGAAGATCCCGTCCAGCATCCACGAAGCCACCCCAAGAACCGGAGCCGCAATCATCCAGGGCAGATAGATGCGCGCTTCGGCACGGACCTCTTCTGATGTCGTCATCAGGTCAATTACTGCGGGTCCAAAGACCCAGACACACAACGCGAAGACAACCATCACACCGGCACCCCAAATGCTAGTCAAGATGGCTCCGCGCCTGAGCCGCCCCAAGGACTTTGCGCCCATCGCCTGCCCCACCAAGGCCTCAGCGGCAAAGGCAAACCCATCGAGCGCGTAGGCTGTCACATGCAGAAATTGCAGCAACACCTGATTTGCAGCCAACGGCACATCCCCAAAATCGGCCCCAAGGAACAGGAACGAAACAAAGATCGCTTCCAGCAAAAGCGAGCGGATCAGGATGTCGCCATTCACCGACGCCATCCTGATAAGCCGAGCGCGATCCAATACCCGCTCCCATTGCTTCCAAAACGGTCGCAAGAACGCATCACGACAGAGCCAAAGTCCGACCGCCAAACCGGACCACTCTGCGATGAAGGTCGCTATGGCGACACCATTCACGCCCCAGCCGAAACCTAGAACAAAGACAAAGTTCAAAACGATATTCAGACCGTTCATCCAGACCTGAATGACCAAAACTGCACGTGTCCGCTCTGCCGCGATCAACCATCCGGTTATCCCATAAAGCGATATTGCCGCCGGCGCAGACCAAACGCGGATTTCCATGTATCCGCGTGCCATCGACTCAACTTCAGCCGAAGCCGGGGACACTTGAAATGCCCCTGCAAAAATTGCCGCCTGCAGAACAATGATAACCGCCCCGCCGGTTAATCCGATCAACAACGACCGGCTAAGAAGCGCATCCGCCTCGGCCTGATCTCCCGCACCGAGCGCCTGCCCGGTCAAGCCCACGGTGCCCATGCGCAAGAATCCGAAAATCCAGTAGATCGCCGACAGGATAATCGCGCCGATGCCCACCGCACCAATGGGAACGGGATCACCCAACTGGCCGACGACAGCCGTGTCCACGATGCCCAATATCGGCACGGTTGCATTAGACAGTACAATCGGCAGTGCAATCGCCAACACCCGGCGATGCGTTATCGGCCTTCCCACGGTCTCGGTATCGCTCGCGCTCACTCGGCCAACTCGGCATCCGAAGGCATCAGGAAATGCCCGGTCGCCTGAGCAAATAAACGGCTTCGATTGTCCTGCCAGGCTTCAACGTGCACACTCGCATAGCGCCTTCCTGAGCGATTGACTTGTGCACGCGCATAGGCATCCCGCGGCAAGCCTGACCGCAAGTAGTCAACCGTGAAGTCAATCGTTTTCGGAAGACTCGGCAGCGCCTCCAACGCAGATGCGTCCCCTCCCTCGATTTCGTGCCACAACTCCTGCCACCCAAGCTGGATGATCGCCGTTGTCTCCAAGAAGGCAGCAGTCACACCGCCGTGGATAGCAGGCAGCATCGGATTTCCGATGATTTGTTCGTCGAAATTCAGGACAGAGGTCAACTCATCGCCACGCCGATCAAAGGTGATGTTCAAAAACTGAATATACGGCACACCCGCAACCAATGTCGCCAACGCCCGATCACGGCGTTCCTTTACAACTTGCATAGGCTCTGGACGTTTTCTCATGCCTTTGCCTTCGCGGGCTCAATTGTGAAAGCGCCGGTCGCTGTAGCAACCGGATTGTCGCGGTCGTCATCCATTGCAACCGCCCGAACAAAAGCGACGGTCCGTGTCACGTGATAGCACTCTGCCCGCGCAACCAAGGCTTGCCCAGGTGCCGCCGAACGCATGTAATCAATCCGCAAATCCAAAGTGGCCGTGCTGCCGGGGTTCGCCGGATGTGCCATCACAGCGGCTCCACTGCAGGTGTCCATCAGCGTCGAGATTGCACCGCCATGGACAACCCCGGTGGCGGGATCACCAATCAGACGCTCATCATACGGCATCGCCAGTTCTGCCAGACCATCACCAATCTCTACAAATGCCATGCCTAATGCTTTTGCATGTGGAATGGCCTCAATGAACTGGCGCGCCACTTTTGCTCTCAGATCTGCCGACAAGGGTTTGTTTCTCCTCTGTGTGATCTATCAATCAGCGCGACCGCTCCGTTGCAAGCCCTAGCGCATCATCGTCGTTGATCCTCAACCAAACCACGGCTAACCTTGGCTAAGGGAGAAGCCGCATGGCTGAGGAACGCTTAAACTTCAAAGAAATGTGCGCGCGGTTCGACGTAACGCCGCGTACTTTGCGGTACTACGAATACATCGAATTGCTTTCTCCCGAGAAAGAGGGCCGCTCCAGATTTTACAGCACCCGCGAGATCGTCCGCATGACACTTATTCTGCGGGGGCGTCGCTGGGGCTTTAGTCTGGAAGAAATCCGGCAATGGCTTTTGATCTACGAAGCCGAAGGCACCGCCACGCAATACCGCGAGTTTGTGCGCCTTGCGGACCGTCAGCTTGAGGTTTTGGACGCAGAGCTTGAAACCCTGAAGACCACCGTCAAAGACCTCAAACGCGCACGCGAAGACGTGCTGAAATCGCTCGATTAAGCACGATAGCCACGGCAAAGTCGCGCCGATGAGCGTCGTGACGTGACGTTTCCTTTACGTTTACGTCAACGTGACTTGCAGGAGCGCCATCGGATTGGCATGTGCCCAACAATTCAACAATGATCCGACCGCGTATTGGAGAGATCCGTGACCGAGCACTATTTAACAATTCGCCAAATGTGCGACGCCTATGACGTGACACCCCGCACCCTGCGGTTCTACGAGGCCAAAGAGCTGATTTCGCCTGTTCGTCAGGGCACACGTCGTCTTTATACCCGCAAAGAACGTGCGCGCCTCAAGCTGATACTGCGCGGAAAACGTTTCGGCTTCAGCCTCGAAGACATCCGCCAGTTGCTCGATCTCTACGACACATCCGGCCAAAACCTCGCCCAGATCCAGCGGGCGCATGAACTGGCAAAAGAACGTCTCGGCGACATGATAAGGCAGCGCGACGAGTTGGATATCGCCATCGACGACCTGCGCCAGCAAATGGAATGGGGAGCCGAAATGATCGACACCCTAACCTCAAAGTCAACCGCCGCCGAATAACGAACTTTCGACACGAAGGACCCGACCGATGCCAAGCTACACACCACCCGTCAAAGACATTCAGTTCCTGCTCCACGAAGTATTGAAGGTCTCCGAAAGCGACACGCCCGGTTATGACGAATTGGAAGCCGATTTCACAGGTGCGGTTCTCGAAGAGGCTGGCAAAATTGCCGCGAATGTCCTGCAACCGTTAAACGGCAGCGGCGACGAAGAAGGCTGCACGCTCGAAAACGGAGTGGTTCGCACTCCGAAGGGCTTCAAAGAGGCTTTCTCTATGATGGCGGAGGGCGGTTGGACTGGTCTCGATTGCGATCCCGAGTATGGCGGCCAGGGCATGCCCCACCTTTTGAACACCGCCACCGGCGAGATGTTTTCTTCGGCCAACATGGCTTTCCAAATGTACGTCGGCCTGACCCACGGCGCAGCCTCCGCCTTGCACGAGCATGGTTCGGAAGACCAAAAGGCAACCTATTTGCCCAAGCTCTACTCTGGCGAGTGGACCGGCACGATGAACCTGACCGAACCGCATTGCGGCACAGACCTTGGCCTTATCCCCACAAAGGCCGAACCGCAGGACGATGGCAGCTACAAAATAACGGGCCAGAAAATCTGGATCTCCGGCGGCGAAAACGACCTTGGCGGAAACATCGTCCACCTCGTTCTTGCGAAAATTCCAAACGGTCCAGAGGGCGTCAAAGGCATCTCGCTGTTCGTTGTCCCGAAATTTATCGTGAACGAAGACGGCTCGCTTGGAGATCGCAATGCAGTGACCTGCGGCGGTCTTGAGAGCAAAATGGGCATTCACGCGAACTCGACATGTGTCATGAATTACGACGGTGCCACCGGCTGGCTTGTCGGTGAGATGCACAAGGGCATGCGCGCGATGTTCACCATGATGAACGAAGCCCGCCTTTCGGTCGCGCTTCAGGGCTACGCACAAGCCGAGGTTGCCTACCAGAACGCCCTTGGTTTCGCCCGTGACCGCCTGCAAGGCCGTGACGTGACCGGCACCAAAAATCCAGAAGGTCCTGCTGATCCGATCATCGTACACCCCGACGTGCGCCGTAACCTTCTCGATCAGAAATCCATCGCCGAAGGCGGCCGCGCTCTTGTCTATTGGGGCGCCACCATGATCGACCGTTCACAGCGCGCAGGCGATGCAGAAGCCGAAGCCATGATCTCGCTCTTGATCCCTGTTATGAAGGGCTTCCTCACCGATAAGGGCTTTGAAGCCACTGTTCTGGCTCAACAGACCTTGGGAGGGTCCGGCTTCACCAAAGAGTGGGGTATGGAACAGTTCGTCCGCGATGCCCGTATCGCGATGATCTACGAAGGCACTAACGGCATCCAGTCGCTTGACCTTGTTGGTCGCAAACTCGGCCAAGACGGTGGCAAGGCGGTCATGGCATTTTTTGAGCTGGTCAAGTCCTTCATCAAGGAAAACGACGGAGACGAAACGTTCAAAGCCCAATTCCTCGATCCATTGAAAAACGCCTCTAAGGACCTTCAATCCGCCGCGATGTATTTTATGTCCAATGGCATGAAGAACCCGAACAACGCACTCGCCGGTTCGTACGATTTCATGCACTTGTTTGGGCACGTCGCCACCGGTCTGATGTGGGCGCAAATGGCTGGAGCCGCGCAGTCTGCACTCGTCGCTGGCGCCAGCGATACGGACTTCTACACCGCCAAGATTGAAACCGGTCGCTTTTACATGGCGCGGCAACTGCCGATGACATCGACCCATCTTGCGCGTATTCAATCTGGGGCCGACCCGGTAATGACGCTGGAGGCCGCCAACTTCTAAAACCGGAGCTCACATGCCCAAACGCCTTCGACTAACCCGCCGCTTTCCCGTCGCCATGACTGAAGATGGCTACCGCCGTCTCAAGAAGTTTTCGGCGGAAGCGGGGTTAGACGAAGGCGAGGCACTAAGCTTCTTGTTCGAGAACTTCAACTCGGTGATGGACCACGACAACCTCACCACCCGCCTGAGATTGTTTAACGCTGAACTAGATTCGAGAAAGAGATAATCATGCGCTTTATCAAATCTTTATCAGCGGCCCTTCTGATTTCATCTCCGGCATTCGCTTTTGATGAGGACGAAAAAACCCGCCTAGAAGCCACACTTGCAGCCTACGCCACAAGTCTAGAGACCGCCGATTACCGGGCCGTTGTCGACGCTCTCCCCCCAGGTGTCATTGAGCTTTTGTCCGAGCAAGCCAAGCTCTCACCCGAGACCATTCGCACCTCCGTTGCCGCTCAAATGTCTACCATTCTGGCCAACGCCAAAGTTGAGAGCTTCACAATGGACATCAACACTATGACCGGTGGCACAACCGCGGAAGGCACGAATTACGCGTTCCTGCCCACAACATCCCGTATCATTGTCGGCGATGCCCCGGTTCAAGAGGCCAAAACACTGACCCTCGCCGTTGAAGACAATGCCACTTGGCACCTCATGCGCATCGAATTGGACCAGCACTACATCATCTTCCGCGCCGCATATCCCGAATTCTCCGATGTGCCCCTGCCGGAGATCCCTGAATGACCATGCAACTCCATTGTTTTGGCGAGAGCGGAAATAGCTACAAAGCAGCCCTCGCCCTTGAACTCTCCGGTCTCGCTTGGGAACCCGTCTGGGTCGATTTTTTCAACGGCGCGGCACGCTCCGCAGAATTTGCCGCCCTGAACCCAATGGGTGAAGCTCCGGTCCTGATCGATGGCGACCTCAGGTTGTCACAGTCCGGCGTCATTCAAGCCTATATCTCTGAGAAGACCGGTAAGTTTGGCGGTGAAACGCCCGAGGAAGCGCGCGAAGTTCTCCGCTGGGTGCTTTGGGATAACCACAAACTCTCCAGCCAAGCTGGAATGCTGCGTTTCCTGATGAACTTCCTCGCACCGGAAAAACGCCCCGATCAAGTGATCGCCTTCACCCAAGGCCGCCTTAAAGCCGCCTACACGGTCCTCAACGCGCACCTCACGTCACGTGACTTCATGGTTGGCCGCAACGTCACAAATGCGGACCTGTCCTGCTGCGCTTATCTTTACTACCCGGAGCCCTTTGGTTTCGACCGCGCCGACTGGCCCAACATCGACCGCTGGCTCGAACGGATCGCCGACACACCGGGATGGAAACATCCCTACGACCTGATGCCCGGATCCCCTGCGGATCGGGCCTGAATATAAGGATTTCGCCATGCGCGACGCATATATTTTCGACGCAGTACGCTCGCCCCGGGGCAAAGGCCGCGCCAATGGCAGCCTCCATGAGGTGACGCCTGCCAAGCTCTCAGCAGACATGCTGAACGCATTGAAATCCCGTAATAATCTCGAGGGACACGCAGTTGAAGATGTGATTTGGGGTAATGCCACACAAGTGATGGAGCAAGGCGGATGCCTCGCTCGCACCGCAGTCCTCGCCTCCAAGCTAGACGAGCGCATCCCGGGTCTTTCGATAAACCGTTTCTGTGCTTCCGGCATGGAAGCCGTGAACCTCGCCGCCAATCAGGTCAAAGGTGGCGCAGGCGAAGGC
>JABDPD010000336.1 GCA_013042895.1 Boseongicola sp.
ATCTGCGGCGACCGTGGTCACCTCCACGCCGTGTTCGGCGCGGATTGCGGCGGCGGTGGCTTCCAAAGCCTCTGCCCCGCGTGCGTTCATGATGAGATTGACGCCGTTTGCCGCCAAAGCCTCGGCACAGCCGCGCCCCAGCCCTTTGGACGATGCGCACACCAGTGCTGTTTTACCGGAAATTCCGAGATCCATTTGAAACTGCCTCCCCTGAGATTTGTCTCAAGGGAGGTAGCATTCAAAGAGCGGGTTTCAAAGAGGGTTAGTCGGCAATTATGACTACATCGGCTGGCAAGCCGTCGAAGGTGAAATCGCAAATAACGTCACAATCCGGGTCTTCTTCAAAAATCGTGATCTGTTGGCCACTTGGGCCGCGAAACAGCCCGACGCCGGTTCCGCCGAGAGGCTTACCGTCAATGATTCCATCAAATGTCGGATAGAACCTTGCGGCGGTTGCGCTGTTATCAACAAACGTCACGCCGGACGAAACGATTGTCCCGTCTGGATTGGGACCTGTATTGACACCAATAGGCGCTCCGGTAGTGGTATCTAGATCGGTATCATAGAACGAACTGCCAGTGCCCGAGAATTCGTCGGTCGCGAAATTCATCGTGATTTCCACGGTACCCAAATAGCCGCTAGCCGATGTTCCGTCAGCTGGATCCAAGTCCGACGCGACAAGCATCACACCTTCATAAGTTGGGTTTCCCGTGTTGTCTGGAGCGCTGGTTATGATCACGCCGCCAGGAAACAGCGTGTTGTACTCGGTCGCGACCGTTGCGAAGCCACCACCACCAAGCGAACCGCCGCCGCCGCCACATGCTGCCAAACCCAAAAGCGCCGCAACCGACGCAACATAACGCATAGTCATTTGAAAAGTCCCCGATAATAATTACCCACACCTATTGGATAGAACCATGCCACCGGGGGCAAGCAGGAAGCGAAGACACCGGCAAAACAACCGGTTTCCCGCCGAAAAGAGCGGTCGCAACGCCAACAATACTTGCCGCAACCGCTGATTGTTCGCTAATGAAATGCCCGCGCGCTTACGACATCGGCGCCATAAAGAAGCTTTCCTTCACGATTTTGCCTTCATAAACCTCGTAAAGTCCGACTTCTTTTGAGTGCCACCGCTGCCCGCTGGCCTTGTCCGTGACATCAACGTCGAACACCACAGTGAACTGATTGTCGTGCACAAATGGCCCCTCAAGGTCGAAAGAATGCACCTCCATCGCCTCAACGGATTCGGCGTTTTCTGCGTAAAGCTCTTTCAGCCCTTCCGCTTCGGTGTGGTTGCGGCAGTGCTCACAAAGCCGCTTAGCGATTTCTTCGGTCGTCATAGCAAAATCTCCCTCAAAATGGATGCTCGCCTCGCCGAATTTTGTTCTTGATCTGTTCTCAATATGCCGAGACTTGATGCCAAGGTCAATCCCACAGCCTCTGTCATTGCGCGCGGGCGCATGGCTGGCTATATGCGCCTCATGTTAGACCGCGCCTCAAACACATCCCCCCTGCCCCCGGAAATTGCCCGGCGGCGCACATTCGCCATCATCTCGCACCCCGACGCGGGCAAGACGACGCTGACCGAGAAGTTCCTTCTCTATGGTGGCGCGATCCAGATGGCCGGTCAGGTGCGCGCCAAAGGCGAAGCGCGGCGCACGCGCTCGGACTTTATGCAGATGGAAAAGGACCGGGGCATTTCGGTGTCCGCCTCCGCCATGTCGTTCGATTTCGATGGCCACCGCTTCAATCTGGTCGACACGCCGGGTCACTCGGATTTCTCGGAAGACACCTATCGCACCCTCACCGCCGTGGACGCCGCGATCATGGTAATCGACGGCGCGAAAGGCGTGGAAAGCCAGACGCAAAAGCTGTTCGAGGTCTGCCGCATGCGCGACCTGCCGATCCTGACGTTTTGTAACAAGATGGACCGCGAAAGCCGCGAGACCTTCGAGATCATCGACGAGATCCAGGAGAACCTGGCGATCGATGTCACACCCGCCTCGTGGCCCATCGGTGTCGGGCGCGACTTCATTGGCTCTTACGACATGCTGAATGACCGGCTTGAGCTGATGGAGCGCGGCGACCGGAACAAGCGGGCCGAGTCCATCAAAATCGACGGTCTGGACGATCCGAAACTGGCCGAGCACGTCCCCGCCGAGCTGCTTGAGCAACTCCGTGAAGAGGTCGAAATGGCCCGCGAGCTGTTGCCCACCTTCGACCAGCAAGCCTTTCTTGAGGGCACGATGACGCCGATCTGGTTCGGCTCGGCGATCAACTCTTTCGGCGTCAAGGACCTGATGGACGGCATCGCCAACTTCGGCCCCGAACCGCAACCGCAGTCCGCCTCGCCCCGCCACGTCAGCCCGGACGAAACATCCGTCGCAGGCTTCGTCTTCAAAGTGCAGGCGAACATGGACCCCAAGCACCGCGACCGCGTGGCCTTCGTGCGCCTCGCCTCCGGGCACTTCAAACGCGGTATGAAGCTGACGCATGTGCGCTCGAAAAAGCCGATGGCGATCTCGAACCCGGTGCTGTTCCTCGCCTCGGACCGCGAATTGGCGGAAGAGGCCTGGGCGGGCGACATCATCGGCATCCCGAACCACGGCCAATTGCGCATCGGAGACACGCTGACCGAGGGCGAGACGATCAAAGTGACCGGTATCCCCTCCTTCGCGCCCGAGTTGTTACAAAACGTCCGCGCGGGCGATCCGTTGAAAGCAAAGCACCTCGAAAAGGCGCTGATGCAATTCGCCGAAGAAGGCGCGGCCAAGGTCTTCAAGCCGATGCTCGCCTCCGGCTTCATCGTCGGCGTCGTCGGACCCTTGCAATTCGAAGTCCTCGCCAGCCGGATCGAGTTGGAATACGGCCTGCCCGTGCGCTTTGAGGCGTCACAATTCACATCGGCCCGCTGGGTCACGGGGCCGAAAGATAAGGTCGACGCATTTGTGAACGCCAACAAGGGCCACATGGCCGCCGACAACGACGGCGACATGGTTTACCTCACGCGCCTGCAATGGGACATCGACCGCATTGAGCGTGACTATCCAGATCTGAAACTGTCAGCGACAAAAGAGATGATGGTCTGAGGGACTGCTCCCCACGCGCAAAATGTTATCGTTATTAATACTCAAGGGGACTGTGGATAACTCTGTGTGCGAAACCGCGTCGATTTCGCGGTACCTTCAAAAAATGAGATTTACAATCTCTGGCTGTATTAGATTTTATAAGTTCACTTTTTACGTGAAATCCAACCGATTCCTTCACTTATGAGATGACCTAGCGTCAATTTTTAACTTTAGCATGTTGGTCCAAATCCGACTCTCAAAGAAAACCCAACGTTTCCCTACCCTTCGGCAAATTCCGAAACAATTTACGAAAAAACAACTAATTGTGCATATTTCCCTTAATACGTTGACCCCAAAGGGCGATTGACCTACGTGTTCCGGCAATCGCGGCAGCTTGTGGATAAGCTTTGGGTCATACGGACCCGTGCCGCTCAGATGACGGGCCCAGAATTGGTCCGTAACAAATGGACCGAGATGACGAAATTCTCTGATCTGGCGCTTTCGCCAAAGATACTCAAGGCCGTTGAAGAGGCCGGTTACGAAACCCCCACCCCCATTCAACAAGGTGCCATCCCTGCGGCTCTCGAAGGC
>JABDPD010000340.1 GCA_013042895.1 Boseongicola sp.
GTATGCGGTGGCGTAGTTTAACGGGACGTTGATACCCTTTCGTGACAGACCCGACGTCCCCGAGAAATCGAGTGTTATTTCGGTTTCAGCAATCGTGAGTGCGGCGTGTAGCTGGATTTCCTTTTCATAACCGTCGACCTTCAGGATGTTGTTCCATGTGCCTTTTGGAAGGGCAGCGATGGCCTCAAGCGTGCCGCTATACGAGGTGTTGATGATGTAGGCGGAAAGCGCATCCAGCGTGTCGACGCCGAACTCGTCCATCATGCCCGAAAGCCGCTCGGCCCCGGTTTCGCAACAGGCGATCAAGGCGTAGATGTCGCCTTCATTGCCGATCGGCTCGCGGGAATTGGCTTTCACAATGTCCATCAGAAACGTGTTGAGAGCGCCAGCCGCCATCAACTTGCAGGGTGGAATGAGGAGGCCCTCGTCGAAGACGTCCGAGCCTTCCGGCCCCATCCCCTGCCCTCCGAGATCGACCAGATGAGAGGTGCAGGAAGTAAAGCCGACAACCTGACCTTTACGGAAGACGGGCATCATCAAAAGGAAGTCGTTCAAATGACCGGACGCGATCCACGGGTCATTCGTAAGATAGATATCGCCCGGCTTCATGTTCTGGATTTCAAACCGCTCCCGGAGCGTCTTCACGGCTTCGGCCATTGTGTTGATATGACCAGGTGTACCCGTCACCGCCTGAGCCAACATCCGCCCTTGCACATCAAAGATACCCGCAGAGATGTCACCACACTCGCGCACGATAGGAGAAAACGCGGTACGGATCAGGACTTGCGCCTGTTCTTCGACCACGGCCAAAAGGCGGTTCCACATGACCTGAAGGCGTGTATCGGACGGGGTCATGGGGTGCTCTCCTTGTTGCGCTCCAGCCAAATGTTGCGGCCACCATCGACAACGGCAGAAAAATCAGCGCTGACAAAGGTTGTGGTTTGGGGTTCAGTGATCAAGGCCGGTCCCGCAATGGTGTCTCCGGGAGCCAAGGTATGACGGTCGTGGATTTGCGCCTCGCGCAGCTTGGAGGTGACATCGCAAAGGATAGTTCTGGTTTCGGATGAGATGACGCGCCGCTTCGTTGGCGTCTCCGGGTATCGCTCAAGGGCGCGAGGCGGCGAGGAGACGTCTACAGACCAATTCAGAATCTCTATGGTCATGCCCGGAACGACACGGCTGAATTGTCGCGCGTACTCGGCCTCAAAACGCTGCCGTAAGGCCGGCAGATCGTCCGGCGTCAATTCGCGGCTTGGCAGGCTGACTTCTATTTCGTGGCCTTGGCCGTGATAGCGCATATAGGCCTGTCTGCGCTCTCGCAGCTCTCCTGATGGAGCACCCGCCCGTACAACGGCTTCAGCCTCTGCGGACATCTGGTCAAAGAAAGCGTTGAGGCCCAGAAGATCGAGCGTCTCCAGTGTTCCGTATCGTGAGCGGATGATCTCGAAGGAGACCGGGGCATACAGAAAACCGACGGCGGACCCCACACCGGGGTCGAGCGGCACGAGGATACGTTCGATCTGCGAGCGTCGAGCAACACGGGTGGCGTGCAAAGGGCCGTTACCACCGAAAGCGATCATGACGCGCTCGCTCAGGTCCTTGCCGGATTCCACAGCGTGCATTCTGCCAGCGCCTGCCATACTTTCATCCACGATTTCACTGATGGCTTGCGCGGCACTAAGGGCATTCAGCTTAAGCGACTGCCCAATGTCGCGCTGAATGACATCTCGGGCAACTTGCGTGTTGATCTGAAGGCGCCCTTCGGCAAAGCGTCCGGGTTCGATCAATCCTTGCGCCACATCGGCGTCCGTCACGGTGGGATTTTGGCCACCTTTGTCAAATGCAGCTGGCCCTGGTTCGGAACCGGCGCTTTCGGGGCCCACCTGCAGGCGACCCAATCGATCAACGCAAGCGATAGAGCCGCCGCCTGCCCCAATCTCAATCATCTCGATCACCGGAATGCGCACTGGCATGCCTGAGCCCTTGATGAAACGCGCTGCACGCGCAATCTCGAATTTGCGCGCTGTTTGTGGGCGGTGATCGTCGATCAAGCAGAGCTTGGCCGTGGTCCCACCCATGTCGAATGACACAACGTTTAGCTCACCAGTTTCAGATGCAAGGCGCGCCGCGAGAATGGCCCCACCAGCCGGGCCGGATTCGACCAATCTGATGGGCAGACGCATAGCTGTTTCGACAGTTGTCATGCCGCCACCTGCCGTCATCATCAAGATCGGACACAAAAGGCCTTCATCCGCAAAGCGCGCCTGAAAATCCGCTAGGTAGTTTGCCATGAGTGGTTGAATGTAAGCGTTGGCAATAGTCGTCGACAAACGTTCAAACTCGCGCGCTTCAGGACTGACTTCATGCGAGAGCGACACGACATGCCCCGGGAGAGCAACTTGCAGAAGGTCTCGCAATCGCAGTTCGTGCTTAGGGTTGGCGTAAGAATGCAGAAGACAGATCGCAACGGCCTCAGCACCACTTTCCTTTAATTGCCCGGCCAACGCAGCAACGCCGTCTTCGTTCAGCGGCATGAGTTCATGACCATGCACGTCCATGCGACCGCCCAAAGTGAATGCACGGGCGCGGGGCACGATGAGATCAGGCTTTTCTAAGTTTATATCGTATTGGCTGTAGCGACGCTCGTAGGCAATTTCGAGGATGTCGCGAAACCCCTTTGTTGTGATCGTTGCCACGCGGGCACCGCGCCGCTCAATTAGGGCATTGGTTGCAAGCGTTGTGCCGTGAATGAACCCAGCGATATCCTCCCAGCCTATCCCGGCTTGCGCGATGACCTCGCTCGCTCCTTCGAGAGCACCAAGCGTTGGATTTGCGGGCGTTGTTGGGGTTTTCGTTGAAGTCAGAATGCGACCTTGAGCATCAACAAGGACTGTATCTGTAAACGTTCCACCAATATCGATGGCAAGCCGGAATCCGGTAATGTTTTCCATGGATGAAGGCCAAAAGCTGAGAGGTCGAACAACGCCCAAGATACTGGGCGAGCACTAAGAACTAGCGGCAAATCTGCCAGCTAGAGGTCAGACGACGAGGTCGCATCCAGTCGCCCGGCGACCCAAATTCAGCTTGGTGGAGTGTGACAGCACGGGGCTTTTCTCACTTTGCCTTTGGTGTGAGAAACGGTGCGCCAAGGGGCGGTATTCTGTCAACAGAAATGCGTCGTGAGCACCGTTGGATCAGGCGGCCAACTCGCGCGGCACTTGAGCCAAAGCATCCAGCAGGACATGCGCCCCAGCCTCCTCGGCGTGCACCTCGGTTGAGAGGATCCGTCGCCAGGCCCGCGCGCCGGGGCGGCCCTGAAACAGCCCAAGCATGTGGCGTGTGACGTTGTGGAGACGACCGCCGCTTGCAATATGGGATTCGATATAGGGGATCATCGCTTCGGCGACATCGTGTGGCGTCTCATAGGGGTCTTTTTCGCCGAATACCAAACTGTCAGCGCGCGCCAGCGTGTCCCAAGGCGTGTGGTACGCTGCACGACCAATCATTACACCGTCTAGTCCGAGCCCGAGATGTTCTTGTGCTTCGCTCAAGCCTTCGATGCCCCCGTTGATGGAGATGTGGAGCTCGGGGAACCTCGCTTTCATCGCGTGGACAAGATCATAGTCCAAGGGCGGGATATCGCGGTTTTCCTTGGGGCTTAGACCATGCAGCCAGGCCTTTCGCGCGTGGATAGCAACACGTGTCACGCCCGCATCGCGGATGCGCTTCAGGAAATCGGGCAGGACCTCTTCCGGGGTCTGATCGTCGACTCCGATACGACATTTTACGGTCACGGGCACATCGACGGCCTTGCGCATCGCTTGAGCGCATTCCGCCACGAGGTCGGGGGTTTTCATCAAGACTGCGCCGAATGTGCCGGATTGTACGCGGTCAGAGGGGCATCCGACATTAAGGTTAATCTCGTCATACCCCTCGCCTGCCCCAATCCGCGCGGCTTCCGCCAGTTCGCTAGGGTCCGAGCCACCGAGTTGTAGGGCAACCGGGTGTTCGACGTCTGAATAAGTCAGAAGATGCCTGGCCCCGCCGCGCACGAGAGCGGGAGACGTGACCATTTCCGTGTAAAGTAGCGCATGGCGCGACAGCGTGCGGTGAAAGACGCGGCAATGGCGATCCGTCCAATCCATCATTGGGGCGACGGACAGACGGGCGAATTGAGTTATGACGGATGCGCCTTGCATGGTCCGCGTTTTAGCGCTGGTGCCGGGTTTTGGCCAGATCGCTTATCCTGAGGCCTTATCAGGAAGGATTTTGCCCAACGCGTTGAGGTCCGCTTCGTCCCAAAGCGCGATGTAGATACCATGAGGCTCCTGCCCTTTAGCGCGCGCGTCCATCACGGGTCCAGTGACTGTCGTGCGCGTGTGATGCTGTCGTGTCCAATGGAAATGGGCCTGCTCAAGGCGCTGCAGCTCTCCGGCACAGGCAGGGTCCGAGGCGCGGTCTATGAGCTCATCCGGGTCGGCCTCAAGGTCGTAGAGCAGAGGCGCAAACCCTTCGACGTGGACCAGTTTCCACCGGCCATCGAAAACCATCGTCAAGCGTGCGTCTGCCTGATCAATGCCAAGCGCCAGCCGGGCTTCCCGGGTTGAATAGTCGTACTCGGAGAACGCGAAATTGCGCCAAATTTCTGCTTCCCCATGTAAATGTGCCTGAAGAGATCGACCCTCGATGATGTGGGGCTTTGCTTCACCCCCAAAAAATTCAAGGAAGGTCGGCACGAGATCAATGCCTTCAACAAGGGCTTCCGTGATGGCGCCCCGTTGCGCATCAGCTTCGGGGCGCGGATCGTAGATGATGAGAGGAATGCGCGCGGAGCAGTCGTAAAACAGGTCTTTCTCGCCCAGCCAGTGGTCGCCCATATTGTCGCCGTGATCCGAGCAGAAAACGATCATCGTGTCGTCCATCCGACCAGTGTTTTCGAGGAAATCGAAAAGCCGGCCCATCTCGTCATCAAGCTGCTTTATCAACCCCATATAAGCCGGTGCGACGCGATCCCTGACTTCGTCACGTGAAAACGACTGGCAAATCCGGCTGTCCAGCCATGCCTTCATCAGCGGATGATCCGTTTCGCGTTCTGCGTCACTGCGCACAACAGGGGGCACATCGTTGGGGTCGTACATGTCGTTGTAAGGCGCCGGTGCTAGATATGGCCAATGAGGCTTGATGTAACTGAGGTGGCACAGCCAAGGCTGATCACCTTGGGCTTCGATGAATTCAATCCCGCGCGTCGTAAGCCAAGCGGTTTCAGAGTGTTCGGCAGGCACGCGCGCGGGCAAATGCGAGTTCTTCAAAAGCCATCCCGTCAGAAGTTCGCCATTCTCGCCTTCCGCCGAATTTGCCCATTCCTCCCATGGATTGTCGCCGTCAAAACCGTGGGCGCGCAGATAAGCGTCATAATCTTCAGCATGTCGGTGCGGATAATCGGTGTGGTTAGTACCGTCATCGCGCAAGACGACTTCAAACCCACATTCACTGGCGAGCGCACCGATGGTGCTGTCCGGCTCAATGCCGAGACGCGCCATGCCTTCCTTATCGGGGGTCATATGCGTCTTGCCCACGAGGCTGCATTTCACACCAATCTCGCGCAGATGATCGCCAAGGGTCATCTCGCCAATTTTCAGCGGTACATTGTTCCAGGTCGAGCCGTGACTGCGCACATAACGCCCAGTATAAAAGCTCATACGCGAGGGGCCGCAAATCGGGGACTGAACATAAGTTTTGTTGAAACGCACACCCTTTGCAGCGAGGCGATCAAGGTGAGGCGTATTCATATGGGTCGCGCCAAAGCAACTGAGATAGTCCCAGCGCAGTTGATCGGCCATGATCCAGAGTACATTCTTGCCCATGCGTTTTCGCTTCCTCGCTAAGCAGCTTTTGCCTTGCCATAGGCACGCCCGGAAAGGGTGCAGCAGGGCTTTCGCCCTTATTACGCCAGTTTACGCCTGTCCTGAGCATCAAGATCAGCGCTGACGCTTTCAAGAGAAGCACCCGCCATAATCGACAGCTTCATAAGTGCTTTTTGCGTTTGTGGGGCAAGTCCACCGACGGGTGGATCGCGGTCAAGATTGGTCGGGAAGGAATAGCCTTCGGCAGCAGAAGACAAAACCGCGTCGAGCTCAGGTTCGCTCAGTTCTCCAGTTTGCCAACCGCGCAGAAGGACAGGGTAAAGTGTTTTGCACATCGCGGTGCGGTCAATGTTCTCCATGGCACGACCAAAAGGCGAGGAGATTTGCAGCAAGTTCACCATCCGGTGCACATCGCTGGTGCTGTTCGATCCGGCAGCGTGAAACAGAGCTGGACTGAAGAACAGAGCATCCCCCTTCGAAAGAGGCAGCTGCACATAGTTTTCTTCAAAATGCGCCCGGAAATCGTCGCGCCGCCAAGCTGCATACCCCGGGCGGTATGTTTGCGAGAATGGCAGGAGCTTTGTCGGTCCGCTTTCGATGCTGACGTCCACATGGGCGATGCCGCCCTGAAGCGTCATCAAAGGCGACAGATCGTGCACATGGGACGGATATGTCGCGCTGATCTCAGCCGTTTGGAAGCCCAGATGATAATCCCGGTGCGCCTGCTGCGCCTGCCCGCCCGGATGCACAAGGTTCACTTGAGCGGTCACCTGATAGTTCGGACCGAGCCACGCCTCGCAGGCGGCATCCACGGCTGTACTTGCATGATACTCGGCAAAGACATCCGGCGCCGCTTCGCAAAGCTTTTGCAGCGAATTCCAGATACGATCGTTGGATCCAGCCGCCGCAAAGTGGTCCGCGCCGCCTCCGGCTTTGCTTTTCTCATCGGCGATAATCCCATTGAAGACGTCAGTTGCCCGATCAATTGCCGCAAGGTTCGTGCAGGCCGATTTCAAGACAAGAACACCTGCGCCACGGTGAAGAATTTCCGCCCATTCCGCCATGAGGAACCGGCGTTGTTCTGTGTCGCTCAGCATCGCGCTCAATGCCGCACAGTCATACACTGGCACATTATTTGGAGCGCCTGTCGCGTTTGGAATGTCGGTTGGGTCAACTGTACGACTGGTGATCGCCTTGAACTCGTTCAGGTCGCAGGCATCGGCTGAGTAAAATCCATGCATGGTTTATTCCGCATCTCTCTGTGCGATCCAATCGTGGTCCGGATCGTTTTCAAATCGCCATTTGCGCAAAGGCCCCGCCATCACATTGAGATAGTACATCTCATAGCCATAGGGTGCCGCACAGGGGTGGTGACCTTTAGGGACCAGCACCACATCTCCGTCTTTGACTGCCATCGTCTCGTCGAGGGTGCCGTCTTCAGTGTAGACCCGCTGCACCCCAAACCCCTGAGCGGGATTAAGACGGTGGTAGTAGGTCTCTTCAAGATAGGTCATGCGCGGGAAGTCATCTTCGTCGTGTCGATGACTTGGATAGGACGACCAGTTGCCGGGCGGTGTGAATACTTCTGTAACCAGAAGGCTGCCAGCCACGTCCCTGCCCTCCATCGCAATATTGTTGATGAAACGCTGATTTTGCCCTTTGCCGCGCGGGGTCAGTTCGATGCCATCGGGGCCAAGGCGCTGGACCGGATAGTCGCCTTTTGCCGGCGCGGTACAAATCGCAAGAACGCATTCTGTTGTCGCCGTCGCGACCCATTCGGTTCTGCCAGGGGCGTAAACGCAATGCGGCGCGGTTTTTTCAAACACAGACATACGATCACCGATCTCGCCAAAGTCCGTGTCGCCCACTGTCAGCTCCAGTTTACCCTCCACCACCACAAGGATGGCTTCAAGGTCCCGCGTTGACCCTGAAGCGGCATCCCCGGGAGAAAGGCGATGAAGCGCAAAGCCGACATAACCCCAGTTCGCGCTTTTTGGCGTTATGTCGTGGACCACCCCAACGGTCCCGGTTGGCTTTCGAAGGAGGTCGCCCATAAAGATCCTCAATGCCCAAAATAGAAGTACTTTTCTGAGGCGATTAACCTCTAGCCACATTCACAAGAGCACAGAGCAGAAACCAATGCAACCGGTTGCAAAAATCCGCGTTGCACTTTTATAGTGCTGTAGGTCGAGCCGAGAGAGCGCGAAGAGTTTAATGCCGGTAACTTTGAAAGACGTGGCGAAAAAGGCGGGTGTTTCGCGTTCGGCGGTGTCGCGGACGTTCACCGAAGGCGCATCAGTTTCCGCAAAGACGCGACGCAAAGTCGAAAAGGCCGCAGCCGAGCTTGGATACAGCCCAAACGCGCTGGCATCTTCTCTGACCACAGGGCGCACCAAGCTCATCGGGCTTGTGTCAAACAACTTCCACAACCCTCTGTTTCTGGAAGTTTTTGATCTTTTCACACGACTTCTGCAGGAGCGAGGCCTGCGCCCTCTTCTGGTCAACCTCACCGACCAGACGGACCCGGATGCGACGTTACAACTACTTAGGCAGTACTCTGTCGATGGTGTGATCGTCGCCTCATCCACCCTGTCGCCTGAGTTCGCACTGGCGTTTCAGGAAGCGCGCGTACCGGTGGTTCACTCCTTTGGCCGCATCGCCGCCAGCCCACGTGTGAATGTCGTCGGGATCGACAATGTCGAATGTGGTCGCATGGCCGCGCGCACACTTATCGCGCGAGGGTACAAACGCATCGGCTTCATGGGTGGGCCCCGAGAGGCATCCTCGACTATCGACAGGCGCACGGGATTTACCGAGGTGTTGAAGGTGACTCCTGGCATCAACGTGACAGAGTCCTTCGCCACGGCCTATTCCTTCGATGCAGGCCGCGCGGAAATGCTGAACCTTTTGAAAGGTGAACCTGCGGAAGCCTATTTCTGTGGTGACGATGTGTTGTCCATCGGCGCGTTGAGCGCGATCACAGGCAAAGGGTTAAGTGTTCCAGGCGATGTCGGCGTGATCGGATTGAACGACATGGATATGGCGCGATGGGAGAACATCAATCTCACAACCATTCGCCAACCCATTCGGCAGATCATCGACAGTTCAGTCGAACTGGTGGTCGCCATGTTCGACAAACCTGAACGTCCACCTGAGGGACGGTTTTTCGCTTGCGAGATTGTCGAACGGGGCACCTTGCGCCCCGTCAAATCCTAACGAAACATCGGTGGACGCGCATCAACCCAGGCACCGTCTTTTGACGCCGAGTCCACAGCTGCAAAGACCGCGGCCATCGAACGCAATCCATCCTCAGCCGTCGGCAGGTTTCCCTTGCCTTCGCCGCGCAACCTCGCGGCCAGATCGACATAGATGTTTGCAACCGCTAAGGGGAAACCTTCAGGATGCGCGATGGCTACGCGGCTCATCCGCTGTGCGTCTTCAGAAAGCCCTGCCTCACCTTTTTCGATGATCTCGGTGCGACCGCCCAAACGATTGTAAATGATCTGGTTTGGCTGTTCAGATGCCCAACGCATGCCGCCTTTTTCACCATAGATTGCAATGTCGAGACCATGTTGCCGCCCAAGTGCAATCGTCGATGTCCACAGCCGACCGACAGTGCCTTTCGTCGTGCGGAAATTCACCATCGCATCGTCTTCCAGCACCCGGCCCTTCACGGTCGAGGCGAAATCAGCAGAGAGCTTTTCGACTTCATCGCCGGTGATAAAGCTGGCCATGTGAAGCGCGTGAATGCCGCAATCCGCCATTTGCCCCGAGACCCCGGCCTGAGCCGGATCATAACGCCACCGCACACGTGGGTTATCAGCATCGTCGCCCGCCGCGTGGTGACCGTGCGAAAAGTTTGCGACCACAGTGCGGATCGCCCCAAGTTCGCCCGCAGCAACCATCGCTTTCATTTGACGCACCATCGGATAGGCCGAGTAACAATAGTTAACCGCACAGGTTTTTCCGGAAGATTTGGCGATCCGCACGATCTCCTCGCCCTCTTCCACTG
>JABDPD010000346.1 GCA_013042895.1 Boseongicola sp.
ATCTCGCAACGACATGGATCATACGCTCTTTAAGATGGCGCTCGGCGTCCGCGCTGAAGCGCTTCTGAACGAATTGCTCACCCTGTCGGAGACATTGACGCAAAAGGCGGCCGCGGAATCTAACACACTTATTGTTGCCTACACGCATGGCCAACCGGCACAGCCTTCGACTTTTGGTCACTATCTTGGCGCGATGATCGAAGTCCTAAATAGGGATGCTGCGAGGCTCTCGTCGGCGATCAATGGACTTGGGCGCTGTCCAATGGGGGCGGCCGCGATCACTACTACCGGCTTTCCAATCGACCGGGAACGAATAGCGGACCTGCTTGGATTTGAAGCGCCGCTTGTGAATTCATACGGCTGCATTGCTTCGGTCGACTATGTCACCGGGCTCTACAGCGCGATAAAGCTGGTGTTTCTCCATCTGGGGCGCGTGGTGCAAGACATGGCGTTTTGGTCGAGCTTTGAAGTTGGCCAATTATATGTACCGAATGCGCTGGTGCAGATCAGTTCGATAATGCCACAAAAGCGTAATCCGGTTCCAATTGAACATATGCGGCATCTGTCGTCTTTGACGATGGGGCGATGCGACATGGTTGTGGACACGATGCACAACACGCCGTTCACCGATATGAACGACAGCGAAGGCGAGGTGCAGCAGGCCGGTTACGCCGCGTTTGAGAGTGGAGGGCGTGTGTTGCGGTTGCTCACATCGTTCATTCCAGCGTGCACGATCAACACAGACAATGTACGGCGAAACACCGACGCCGCGTGTATTACGATTACCGAATTAGCGGACACGCTGGTGCGGGACGAGGCGCTGACATTCCGACAGGCGCACGAAGTCGCAGCGGGCACCGCAAGTGCTGTGATTGCCAAGTCAATACCACTAGGAGACGGGCATGCAGCTTTCATGGCCGCGTTTGAAGGCGTTGTGGGTCGCAAACCATCAATGTTACAAGAGGCATTCCGCCACGCGACCTCCGCTGAACATTTCGTGGCAGTTCGCAACCGCACGGGTGGACCAGCTCCCGAAGCTTTGGAAGCCGCTTTGAAGCTCTACCAAACTGATCTGCAAACACTCCGCACTGCTCAGTCTGAGCGATTAGACCGCGTAACCACAGCGTCTAAACGATTGGATGCAGCGTTCAACTCTCTTTTGGAGACCTGACTTTGGCTAATCTCGCTCTTCGACAATTAACGAAATCCTACGGGTCAACGGATGTCCTGCACGGGATCTCACTAGATGTGGCCGACGGCGAGTTTGTCGTTTTCGTTGGCCCTTCGGGCTGCGGAAAGTCAACCACTTTACGGCTCATTGCAGGACTGGAGGAAACCACCAGCGGCATCATCGAAATCGGTGATCGAGAGGTAAACAACCTTGAGCCGAAAGAGCGTGATATCGCGATGGTTTTCCAGAACTATGCGATTTACCCGCACATGTCTGTGAAGAAGAATATCGCATTTGGGCTGCGCTCTTCGAAGATGCCCAAAGAGGATAAAGAAAAGCGTATTCAGGAAGTTGCAGGCATTTTGGATATGGCCGACCTTCTTGACCGTAAACCTTCGCAGTTATCAGGGGGGCAACGACAGCGGGTTGCGATTGGGCGCGCGATGGTTCGGGACCCAGCTGTTTTTCTGTTTGATGAACCCCTTTCAAACCTAGATGCGCAGCTTCGCACGCAAATGCGCCTTGAAATCAAACGGCTCCATCAGCGGGTTGGAAGTACGATTATCTTCGTCACTCACGATCAGGTCGAAGCCATGACTATGGCGGATCGTATCGTTATTATGAAAGACGGGCATATCCAACAGGTAGGTACACCAAGCGAGGTCTATCACAAACCTGCAAACACCTTCGTCGCCCGCTTTATTGGCGCGCCTTCGATGAATTTGCTGAACGCGAGTTTTGGGCAAGAAGGGCTCATTCTTGCGGGGGGGCAACAGGTAGTTCTTGAGAATATGTCGACTGCGAGTGGGCAGGGAGTGTTGCTTGGTGTGCGGCCCGACGATCTGCATCCTGATGATGCAAATCCAATCATAAGTGGCAAAGTCACCGTGCTTGAACCACTTGGGCCGGAAACACTGATCTACGTCGAGACACCAAGCGGTGAGGTCATTGCGAAGGCCGACGGACGTTCGCCGCCCCAAGTGGGAGATCTGGTCAATCTGAGTGCAGGACTTGAACATTTGCATGTTTTTGATGCCAACACCGGAGTTGCTCTGAGATGAGCGCCCGCGTCCTTTGTGCGGGGCGGCTTTATTGCGACGTCGTCTTCACGGGGTCCCCCCGATTGCCTACGCTTGGCACTGAAGTCTTTGCAGAAGGTCTCTCCCTGCACGCAGGCGGAGGTGCGTTCATTACGGGTGCAACTCTTTCGGCACTTGGAGATCATGCTTCGCAGCTATCTGTATTGCCAGCAGCGCCGTTTGATGCACCAGTATTGGCGCAGCTTAAGGCACAGAACGTCTCTTCAAAGCTCTGCGCCGCCGCACCTAAGGGATCGGATCCTCAGATCACCGTTGCGATCCCTTGTGGCAATGATCGAGCGTTCCTGACGCGCGCGCCAGGCGCGGCGCTACCGAGTGTTGATGTGGCTGAGTTGGCGGGCTTTTCGCATCTACACATCGGTGAGCTTGGAACGCTGGAGGAAGTCCCCGGATTGCTCGATCTCGCACGCGAAGCTGAGATGACAGTCTCGCTCGATTGCGGATGGCAGGATAAGTTTAGCGTCGAGGCCGCTACGTTGATCGAAAAAGTTGATGTTTTCCTTCCCAATCAACGTGAATTGGAAGCCCTGATGAGTGTTGGTGTCCCAGAACTCTGTGCCTCTTTGACTGTTGTTAAGAATGGCGAAAATGGTGCGCGTGCGATAACTCGGGGCCAGTCTATTTGGTTGCAGGAACGCTCGAAACCAGTGCCTATGGTTGATGCAACTGGGGCCGGAGACGCCTTCAATGGTGGCTTTGTCTCGCAGTGGCTAAAGGGGGCCTCATTGGAGGCTTGTCTGCGCCAGGGCAACTTCTGTGGAGCGGCTTCCGTCCAATCGGCCGGAGGAGTCGGTGGGTTGTCGAGCTTGTCGAGCCTCGAATTAGCGGAAACAATCCCCCAATAGTACGGTTTTTCTGCCTCAAAGTACCCTCAAAGGCATCTCCATTTCGCCTCGTTTGCTCAATAGCCTTCTCGTACGTGGGCGAGTTAAGCCCGATTTGGGATATGGACCGGATGGCAGCAGTCGTACGATTTGACGATGGCCGATGCGGCGCATCTTGCGCAGCGCAGTTGTGCGACTGCGTTCAAAACCAAATGACTCCCCTTGCTTCCATTCACTCAAACGAATTTTCCGGAGAGTTGGTATGACGATACTTGCCAACATCCACAGACTATTCTCGCGTGATACGTCGATTGAGAAATCTGAAAGCGACGAGCGTCGGAACTCTCGTGAAACGATGCCCACAACCGACAACGTGGTGGACTTCGGTGTGCAAAGTGAGGGTGAGCAATCCTTCGAAAGACCAACTGGTCGAAGTGGTCGAATTCGCACACGAATGTTACCGGAGGGCGAAGAGGATAATTCCTATTCACCGCCTGTCGGCACAGACCAACTGCGCGGTGGACGCGTTCGTCGTCCTGTTGGTTGGCTTGTGGTGATAGAAGGGCCGGGAACTGGTGATTGGTTTGCCCTGGAAAGTGGCCTTACCCATCTTGGACGAGGGGCTGATCAGGACGTTTGTCTCGACTTCGGCGACCAGTCCATTTCCCGCCAAAGCCACGCCTTCATCACTTATGATATTGCGCGACACCGTTTTCAAATCTGCCATGGCGAAAGCCGCAACAGAACCCGCCTGAACGGCGAGGTCGTTGAGCACAAAGCCGCCCTTTCACATGGCGATAGAATCTCAATTGGGAAGACCACGCTTCGGATCGCAATTTTTTGCGACGACCAGTTTAGCTGGGCACCCATTCTCGACAAAGGAGGCCCACAATGACCTCACCAGCATTTGCACGCTATGATGTAGCGACGGCTCTTGGGCAGGGTATGCGCGAGATCCAAGAGGATGCGGTTGTCACTGATTTCCCTGCCGGCATGGACGTTGGGTTCGTGGTACTGGCAGATGGAATGGGTGGACACGCTGCTGGCGAGATTGCCAGCTCCATCCTTGTTACAGAGGTCTTTGCGGAACTGAAATTTAAGCTCGCTGATCTGAAGAAGCATGAGCGGCACATTCCGGCGATACTGAAAAGCGCAGCTATTACCTCCAACGCATGTATCCGGGACTATGTGTCCGAAAACCCCCGCAACTACGGGATGGGGGCAACACTGATTGCGCCCCTCTTGGTCGAAGATCGCATGTATTGGATTTCGGTAGGGGACTCGCCTTTGTATTTGCAGCGCAATGGCAAGATGCGTCAGCTCAACGAAGATCATTCTATGGCTCCGGAAATAGACCGTATGGTTGCTTCGGGTTTGCTGTCACCGGAAGAAGGTTTGCATCACCCTGATCGTAATTGCCTGCGCTCGGTATTGCTCGGCGACAGTGTCGCCAAGATCGACTGCCCTGCCGAACCATTTCAGGTACAGGAGGGCGATATTGTGCTGGCCGCAAGTGATGGCTTGCAATCTTTGACGGACGCAGAGATTTCGGCAGTTCTGCTTGAAAACGAAGAACGGTCGGCAACTGAGATCGCCTTCGCTCTTCTGACGACCGTGAATGCGCTCAACGATCCTGATCAGGACAACATTTCGATCTCGGTCATTAAAATCAACCGCACGCAGGCAGCGTCGCTGGTAATTCCACAGTACAAGTCGCGCCGTGCCGGGGGTGGGATGTCACAGACTAGACTGCTTTCCTTTCCTGGCGAAAGCTGACTGCGGACAAGTTTTTCACTATTGCGAACGAATTAGTCGCGTCTGACGTAACTGGCGTGGTTCGTGTTGGTGGTGGCAGAGTCTCTGTCGAGCATGTGGTGCCGTCAACCAAGGTCCCCAAGAAATCCGGCGCTAAACTTTCGCATCTCAAACAGAAAGGCCCCGCTGCCATCTGGCAGCGGGGCCTTTCGTTCGTCTGGGACGATGGCTTAGTTTGTCATCGCGTTGAATTCAGCAAGTCCGTTCGAGATAATCGCATACCATTCGCCGGTTTCACGCATTTCGGTCAGTCCACGGTTCAGCATAGCAAGGTAAACACGGCCACGCGGGTTGGTCTTGTGTGTTACGAAGCGCAATTCGAGGAGATTCGTCAGATACGGGTTCTGAACGATTTCGTTTTGCATACCCATCTCTGCCGATGCGCCCGCGACGCTTTCAATCTCAAGCGGAATGACGTCAACTTCACCTGACTTCATCAGCTCAAAGCAGTCGTTGACCGACTTTGGGACAACCATAGTGACAACCGGTTCAATCAGACCTTGCTCTTCAAGATCGAATGTGAACCAGCCTTCGGGGCGGCAAATACGAGCCCCAGCGTAGTCAGAGTAGTCGCGCACATCGCGATAATCATTGTCTGGCATGGTGAAGAAGCCAACAACAGTTTCGTAGATGGGCAGCGAGCCATCAAGTTCGGTACAGCGTTTCGCCATAGACGCTGATAAAAGGTCGATCTTTGCACAGTTCGGCATGTACCAGGCGACCGAGATATCAAAGGCACCAAGAGGCAGCAGCGTCTCAAGGTGCGAGCCCCAGTCGTCGATAAAGTTGACGTTGTACTCACGATCATTCCCGCCTCGCTTCAAAGCTGTAGAAGCAAGTCGCACAAGCATACCGCCGCCCGTAAGGTCCTCTCCAACAAAGGGTGCCCAGCCGTTTGCGCTGACGATCTTGATCGGTGGCTCAAACTGGCTGGATGATGTGGTGCGGTTCTGCTGGATGGCTTCCTGTTCGGCGATGATCTCACGCGCTGAAGCGGCGTTTGGCAAGCTCCCGTCAAGACATGGAAGCTGAAGTATAGTGCCGACTTCGATAGCGTTGGGATTGCTGATTTCGCCGCGGTTTGCGTTGAATATCTGTTGATAGTCAAACGTGTTGTAGGCCGCCTGCGCGATCGAGCCGAGGCTGTCGCCGGACTGAACTGCATAGGCCGAGCAGGCTTCCTGTGCAGTGGCTGTAGTTGGAGCGGTGAACAAAGCAGCGATAGACGCCGCTAAGATCAGGTTTGGGATCAGATACTTATTTTTCATGACTAGGTTCTCAGTCTTTCGATAGGTTTCAAAGAATATTCCAGCCGCCGAGATCTTTTGCCACGGCTTGCTGGCTTGCTTTTCGGGCCTCTCGGACCCTGCCTTAAATCACTCTGGTCGGGCCATCAGTTCACGAGCTCCATTTTGGTATTGTCGCGTAAGCCAAGCGAGACGATGCTTGCCCATTCTCCGGTTTCCAGCATCTGAGCTAGTCCCCGGTTCAGGTCTTCAATAACTTCAGCGCTGACAGAGTTGTCTTTATGAAAAGCCACCTGCATCGGCTGAATGCTGAATAGGTGGGGGTTCGCGGTCACCTGATAGGTGAGGTTCAAGTCCTCCATCACGCGCTCACCGGCACGCGTGTCCATCGCAACCAGATCAACGGAATTGGTCATCAGTTGCTCAAAACACTCGTGTGTCGAGGCCGGTTGAACAAGTTCAATCGCTGGCGGCATCAGGCCGTTCTCTTCTAGATGCCCAGTCGAATAGCCCTCCGGTCGACAAATGGTTGCGCCTTCAAAGGCGGCGAAATCAATGACGTTCTCGTATCCCGTACCGGTCCGAGAGAAGAAGCCATCGACGATTTCGTAGAACGGCTGGGAGTACATAAAGTTCTGACAGGCATAGAGTTCCATTGACGTCAGTTCGCCTTGCGTTTCACATCCCGGACGGGTCCAGGGGAAGCTGGCGTCGAAAGCTTGTCGTGGCAAAAGTGATTCCACATGTGCTGCGCGATCGTTAACGAACACAATGTCGAATGGTTTGTCTGGCGCGCCCCGCATCATCGCTGTGCGCACGAGATTGGTCATGAGACCCCGCTCGGCAAGACTTTCATCGGTGTACGGCAGATAGCCGTTTGATGTCACGAAGCTGACCATCACTGCGTCCGAGTTTGCGTTCGGTTTGTTGGCCTGCTCGGTTGGCATAGCGCCATCCAGGCACGGAAGCCTCAGAACACTTCCAACGCGAATTATGTTGGGGTTCCTGCCAATCTCCTCCCGGTTTTCGCGCCAGATTCTGGCGTGGTTATCGAAACCGTAGGCGCGCTTGGCGATGTCTGCCAGCGAATCTCCGATCTGAACCCGGTAGGTAGCGCAGGCGTCCTGCGCATGGGCTATTGTTGGGGCGACGAGGGCAGTAGTTGCCACTGCGACCGACGCCGCGATCAAGCATTTCATTATTCCTTGTCCCTTCTCTTGATGGGAATTAACGGAACCAATTGAACTATTTACTGGAAATACAAAGTGTTGGGGTTTGAGTTCGCCCTAGTTAGGCGCTCGAGCGAGGGGCACTGTGACGTCAAGTCTTTCCTCCCCACGTCGTACTTCAAAGAGCGCGGTTTCAAGGCCGCTGCTGGTGAGGCGGTCCATTGCTGTTGCCAAATCCGTGTGAGGCAAAAAACCAGTGCTGGTCGCAATTTCACCAAGGAGGACATCACCAACCTGAAGTCCGTTGTCGCGGACGCCGGATTCGGTAACCGCGATTTGCCATTGAAGGTCCTGAATGCGGGCTTCCAGAACCGTGCCATCC
>JABDPD010000347.1 GCA_013042895.1 Boseongicola sp.
GTGGTCGGGCGCCAAAGGCACCCGACCGGAAAGATGTATTACATCTTGTCCATTGTAGGCTCTTCCATGATCGGCTCTGGCTCAACCATGACAACTTCTTCTTGCTGAGCGCATGCTGCAACAACTGTGAACAGGCCCAGGGCCAAGATGGATTTGATTGTGATAGACATAACTGCCTCCTTCGGTCACTTTTGACCGCGTTCTTCGCGCGGCCGGATTTCCCAATAGTCGTACTTCTTCGCACGCCTGCGGCCAAACTATCGGACGCTGCGAAAATGCCAACCAAAAGATCACAAAAATGCGCGGATAAATGCTGAATAGCAGATATAGACGCGAAAAGTTTGCATTCTCGCATCACTTTTCGGCTTTCTTGGCCGTTTTTGATCGCCTTAAACGTCATAACGGAATGTTGTCATGCTTCTTCCAAGGGTTGTTCAGCTTCTTGCCACGAAGCGAAGCGAAGGCCCGGCAGATGCGTTTTCGGGTGGACTGAGGCATGATCACTTCATCCACAAACCCTCGCTCAGCGGCTCGGAACGGGTTGGCAAAGTTTGTCTCGTATTCCTCGGTCCGCGCCGCGATCTTCTCTGGATCATCAAGCTCGGAGCGATGCAAGATCTCCGTCGCCCCTTTGGCCCCCATTACCGCGACCTGAGCCGTCGGCCAGGCGTAGTTGAAGTCGCCGCGAAGGTGCTTAGAGGACATGACAACATAGGCACCGCCGTAAGCCTTTCGGGTGATTAACGTGACCCTTGGAACCGTCGCTTCCCCATAAGCAAAGAGCAGTTTCGCGCCGTGTTTGATCACACCATCATATTCCTGCGCGGTCCCAGGCAAGAAACCAGGGACATCGACCAGCGTCAAAATCGGGATTTCAAAGGCATCACAGAACCGGACAAATCGAGCTGCCTTTCGGCTGGACGCAATATCCAGAACGCCCGCCAATACCATCGGTTGGTTTGCAACCACACCCACGGTTGAGCCCTCAAGCCGAATGAATCCAGTTAGAATATTGCCTGCAAAATCCTCCTGAATCTCATAAAAATCCCCTTCATCGGCAATCTTGTGGATCAGCTCCTTCATATCATAGGGCTGGTTGGGATTTGCAGGGATGAGCGTATCCAGGCTTTCCTCGATCCGATTGGGATCATCGAAGAACGGGCGAACAGGCGGCTTTTCAAGATTTGACGACGGCAGAAAATCAATCAACCGACGCGTCTCCATAAGGGTCTCAACGTCATCCTTAAATGCCGCATCCGCAACCGAACTCTTGCGTGTGTGAGTTGAGGCACCACCAAGCTCCTCGGCAGTGACAACTTCGTTGGTAACTGTCTTAACAACGTCGGGTCCGGTGACGAACATGTAGGAACTATCCTGCACCATGAAAATGAAATCGGTCATTGCAGGGGAGTACACGGCACCCCCCGCACAGGGGCCCATGATCAAGCTTATCTGCGGCACCACGCCCGACGCCAGAACGTTGCGTTTGAACACTTCCGCATAGCCCGCAAGACTCGCGACGCCTTCCTGAATGCGCGCACCACCAGAGTCGTTAATACCAATTATCGGCGCGCCGTTTTGCATTGCCATATCCATGATCTTGCAAATCTTCTGCGCATGGGTCTCGGAGAGAGAGCCACCGAAGACCGTGAAATCCTGGCTGAACACATAAACCATACGGCCATTCACTGTGCCCCACCCGGTGATCACACCATCGCCCGCCGGCTTACTCTCAGCCATGCCGAAATCCGTCGTCCGGTGAGTGACGAACATATCAAACTCTTCGAAAGAGCCCTCGTCCAGGAGCAACTCCACGCGTTCACGTGCGGTCAGCTTCCCTTTGGCATGTTGAGCCGCAACGCGGCGCTCCCCGCCACCCGCGCGGGCAGCCTCACGGCGTCGTTCAAGCTCGGCAAGTATATCGGACATAGATTCCCTCCGCACATCAGCCCCTCTCAGCTATCGGTTTGCTTTGGATTTCGGAAGCAAATTATGGCAAATTTGCAAATTTAATGCCAAACAACACATCATTTCTGCAAACTTGCGAAGCGCTCTTCTTAGCGAAGATCAAAGCTCGCTAGACACAGACCCGCAACGCACGATACCAGTGGCTAATGTCATCACGCCGCGAGGTCCGATTTCTGGACCGCTCCACACCACCGCACATCATAACGCTCGTGCTCATGGCCGGGGTGGCCGCAATGAACATGTCGGTGTTTCTGCCATCGCTGCCAAGTATGACAACCTATTTCGACACCGATTACGGCGTGATGCAGCTTTCGGTGTCGCTCTACCTTGCGGCGACCGCAGCGCTTCAACTGATCATCGGACCTCTCAGCGACCGGTATGGTCGACGCCCCATCGTCTTGCTCTTCATTGCAATCTTTATTCTTGCAACGCTCGGCTGCCTGCTCTCCCCCAACATCGAAACCTTCCTTGGCTTCCGTATGCTTCAGGGCTCCGTCGCCGTAGGCCTTGTTCTCTCCCGGGCTATCGTGCGCGACATGGTACCCCAAAACGAGGCGGCCTCCATGATCGGTTACGTCACGATGGGAATGTCACTTGTTCCAATGATCGCACCTATGATTGGTGGCGCTCTAGACCAACTCTTCAATTGGCAGGCCACCTTCATTTTCCTCATACTCGCAGGCGCAGGAATCTTCACGCTTTGCTTTCTTGATCAGGGAGAAACAGCGTCCGGCGAAGGCAAATCCTTCGCAGCCCAAGTGCGAGATTACCCGGAGCTCCTCGCCTCAAGGCGCTTTTGGGGCTACGTGTTTTCGGCAGCATTCGCCAGTGGAGCCTTCTTTGCCTTTCTCGGAGGAGCTCCTCTCGTCGCCAGCGAAGTTTACGGCCTCAGCGCATTTTGGGCGGGCTTCGGCTTCGGCGCGCCGGCAATTGGGTATGCTACCGGCAACTTTGTTTCGGGGCGTTTCTCAACCGCCGTTGGCATTAACAAGATGATCCAAACAGGAGCACTCATTACGGCGAGCTTCATGGTCCTCGCCCTCGCCATTAGCCTTTCCGGCTACGGTTCCGCCCTCTCTTTCTTCGGGCTGTGTACTTTCGTCGGCGTAGGCAATGGCCTTGTCATGCCGAATGCATCGGCGGGTATGTTGTCGGTACGCCCCCACCTTGCAGGTACCGCTTCCGGCCTCGGAAGCGCGATACTGATTGGCGGCGGCGCGGCACTTTCGGCGTTTGCAGGTGTCGCTCTAAGCTGGGGATCAACCGACATCCCACTTTTGATCATCATGGCGATCTCTGCCTGCCTTGGATATGTCTGCATCCTATTCGTTGTGGCCCGCGAAAAGCGCCTTGCCGCAATGGGCAACTTGCCAGATTAGCAAAATGCAGCCACCCTCTTTGCAAATACTTGAAAGCGGGAACGAAAATGAGCGTCCAGAAACTCTACGCCGGGGCCAAACTCCGCGAAACACGCACCCATCTTGGCCTTACGCAGAAGGCCTTCGCCGAAAAGCTTAGTATTTCGCTACCTTACCTGAACCAGATGGAGAACAACCACCGCCCGATCAGCTCGGCGGTGATTCTAGCGCTGGTTCAAGAATTTGGATTTGACGTCAGCGAGCTTGCGATCGGAGACGGCGAACGCATGGTCACGGATCTGCGTGAAGCACTCGCCGATCCGCTCTTCAAAGACGCAGCCCCAGCCCTTCTCGATCTCCGACTGGTAGCGACAAACGCCCCAGCGGTTGGCCGCGCCTTCCTCGCCTTGCATCGCGCTTATATGCAAACGAACGAACGCTTCACATCACTCGACGAAGCGCTAGACACCGGCGAAGTGCGCCCCGGCGCATCGCCTTGGGAAGAAGTTCGCGACTTCTTTCACTATTGTGACAATTATATAGATGCCGTCGACCGCGCCGCTGAGCGCTTTGTTGGCGACCTTGGTTCGGATGCCGCCATCGACAAAACACTGAGCGAACTCTTTGTCACACAAAGGCTCGCCAACGATGACGAGACCATCCGCCGCTACGATCCTTCAACAAAAACGCTCACTTTGTCCGCTGCCTCCCCGCCCTCAACGCGGCGCTTCCAGGCTCTGCACCAGATTGCATTGCTTACAAAAACTGAACTTTTGGACGCAACACTCGACCTTGCGCGGTTTCAGTCGGATCAAGCGCGCGACATCGCGAAAATCGGACTTGCAAACTACTTCGCAGGGGCCGCCCTTATGCCCTATGCAAGTTTCCTTGATGCCGCCAGCGCAACCCGCCATGACCTTGAGAAACTCGCCCACCGCTTTGGCGCATCGCTAGAGCAAGTGTCGCACCGTCTCTCCACACTTCAACGCCCAGGCTCGAAAGGCGTGCCGGTGTTCTTCGTCCGGGTTGATCAGGCCGGAACAATCACCAAACGGCACTC
>JABDPD010000348.1 GCA_013042895.1 Boseongicola sp.
GTTCTGCACGGCTCACAGTGCGGCGGTCGTGCTCCCAATCGCCGGTCTCACCGCCAATTTCGATCAACTCGCGGTCGTCCATTCCGGTGGCGACAACACCTCCGTGGAAGGTTTTCATACGTTCGGCGACCGCCGTCGACACCTGCAAACCTTTAGAGATATCCTGCGTGATATGCTCGCCGCCAAGTCGGATGCTGTCGGCATAGATCATGTGTTTCTTGATGAAGATCGAGATGCCAGTCGTGCCGCCACCAAGATCAATACAAGCGCTGCCAAGCTCCTGCTCGTCTTCGACCAGCGCTGACATGCCCGACATATAGGCCGAAGATGCAAGCCCTGCGAGCTCAAGATCGCAGCGTTTGAGGCAGTAAATGAGGTTCTGCAAAACCGGCGTGTCCACCGTCAGCATATGCATGTCACAAGCCAACCGCTGCCCGATCTGTCCGCGCGGATCAACCAGACCCGAGCGATGATCCAGTGCAAAGTTCACAGGCTGAGCGTGCAAAATATCGCGATCGAGGCCGTAGTCTGGCACATCACAGGACGCCAGAGCGCGTGCCACGTCTTGCTCATCCACCACATCCCCATCGACCAAAACCGTTCCTGCCAGACCATAGGATCGTGGCTGACCACCTGAGAGGCAGGCAATTACATGATCCACACGCACATTCGCCATCTTTTGCGCCGCCTGCACAGCCGTGCGGATCGCGCGCTCAGTCTCCTGAATTGCGCAGCTTTCGCCCAACTCCACACCGCGTGAGCGTGTTGTCGCGGCACCTATCACCCGGAACCGGCTTTGCCCCGCCATCGCGCCGATCCCTTCGGCTTCGGGAAGACCGGTATCGCTGTCAAACCGCAGGATCAGACAGGCGATTTTTGAAGTGCCCACATCCAACAAGGCAATTACACCTCGTTGCATCGCGGCACGGCGCATGTCGCGCATCGCGCGTTGGCTTTCGTAGAGGTCAGTCATCTCTGAGCGTCCGTGGTCAAGGTTAAGTCAACATCTGTCATCGCGTCGATGGCACCTGTCGTCAGGCGCAGAACCGGGCGGCGAGGATTACGAAAATCAACCGCTGCTATGTCGCGCGCCAAAAGGTCTTGTGCGCGATCCAGCGCGATCACTTTCTTCA
Organism: Boseongicola sp.; assembly: GCA_013042895.1. Taxonomy (GTDB): domain Bacteria; phylum Pseudomonadota; class Alphaproteobacteria; order Rhodobacterales; family Rhodobacteraceae; genus Boseongicola. Next base: position 1,134 of record JABDPD010000348.1, read on the forward strand.
ATGCCGTCGAGGGATTATCCTCGGGCAATTGGATCCGCTGATCACGGTCCAGCACTAGATCCCAACGCCGCTCACCGACGCGCAGCAATCCTCGCAACCGTGGTGAAATCGGCTCGGCCAAAGCGATCAACGTCAATGCCTCGGGTACCGAAACACTTGCGCCCTCGCCAACCAAAAGCGGCAAATCCGAGCGGTCCGTCCGCGTTCCAAGTGATGACACCCGGTGCCCATCGCCATCGACCAGCATCAACCCTTCCGGCCCACGCCAAACCGCAGCAGGCACGCGCTCGGTCACGTTGATGCTGAGCACCCCGCCCCCGCGAATTTGCACCGCGGCGCTGGCAACGGCATCAAGCGTTTCCACCTGCCCTCGGATTGCGTCCAGGTCGAGATCAAATGATGAGAGCGGAAAATCAATCGCAAGAAGGCTGCGGATATCCGCTGACACCGCTTCGCTGACATCTTCAACGGCCATCATGTGTACCATGAACTCAGGGCGTTCTTGTATCTGGCGGCGAACCTCGGCCACGCGGTCGGTCATCTCCTGACGGCGATCCGCATCTGATGCCCAAAAGGCTCCGATACTCGCGATGATCAGAACGGGTAACCCATACTTCAGGAACGTGCGGAACCGTGGCGTGAGCATCAACCGGTTCAACCGGTAGGCAAGGCGTGACGGCGCAGGATCTCTCAACGATCGCATGATGCATCCTTTACAATCCAGTCACACAAATCGGGAAACGACATGCCCACATGCGCCGCCTGCTCTGGCACCAAGGAGGTCGGCGTCATTCCAGGCTGAGTATTGGTCTCTAAAGTGATCAGCCCCTCAAGTCCCTTAGTGTCATCCCAACGAAAATCCGTCCGCGACACACCCCGACACCCAAGTGCCTGGTGCGCCGTCACGGAATGCGCCATACAGGCTTCGGTGATCTCGCTTGGAATATTTGCAGGCAACACGTGGTGGGAGCCACCGGGTGCATACTTCGCATGATAATCGTACCAACCATCGGTCACGATCTCGGTGACACACAATGCGCGATCTTCAAGCACCGACACCGTCAATTCGCGTCCCGGCACATAGGCCTCTACCATCAGGGTCTCGGGCATATTCTCGGCAATCAGCGGTGGCCCATTCGCGCCCTCAGGCACGATGTATATTCCCACCGATGAGCCTTCATTGTTCGGTTTGATCACATAAGGGGGGGCCATCACATGATCGCCCGCAACCGCATCGCGCGAGTACAACTGGCTTTCTGTCACAGGAACACCTGCCCGCCGGAAAACCGCCTTCGAGCGCTCCTTATCCATCGCCAAAGCCGAGGCCAAAACGCCCGAGTGTGTGTAAGGGATGCGCAGCCATTCCAATATGCCCTGCACACAGCCATCTTCACCCCACCGACCATGCAGCGCATTGAACACCACATCCGGCGCAATCTCGCTCAGACGCGCCGCCACATCAGGCCCCGCGTCCAGCTCAACCACATCGTAATTCTTCTCCCGCAGCGCGGCCGCACATTCTTTACCGGTCGACAAGGACACCTCACGCTCAGCCGAGGGGCCGCCCAGTAGAACCACAACTTTGGGGGATGTCCTGCTCGACATTCCCGAAACTCACTTGTTTTCGGACCGTTACGCGGTCTCGTTTGCCTATAGTCGTCCTCAACCGGACGTGTCGTCTGCCTCAGGAGCCGGTTTGCCGACCCTCATGATTTCCCATTCTAATCTGATTCCCGCAGCGTCGAACACCCTTTGTCTGACCTCTTCGCCAAGGCCTTCCAAATCCGCCGCCGTCGCGCCATTCGCGTTCACCAAAAAGTTCGGATGTTTTGGCGACATCTGCGCCCCGCCCCGCGTCGCACCACGCAAACCCGCATCATCTATCAC
>JABDPD010000351.1 GCA_013042895.1 Boseongicola sp.
ATGAGGCGCATCGGGCTTGGCATGCGGGCGAAGGGCGCTGGGCGGGGCGCGAGGATATCAACTCGCGATCGATTGGGATCGAGCTTGATAACGATGGCACCTGTGGGTTTGAAGCGCCGTTGATGGAGGCACTAGAAGAGCTGTTGCGCGAAATTATGGATCGTCATGCCATACCGGCTAAGGGCGTGCTTGCGCATTTGGATTTCGCGCCGGACCGAAAGGGGGACCCGGGTCGAAAGTTCGACTGGCAAAGTCTTGCAAAGAAGGGGCTTTCTGTTTGGCCGGAGCCGTCTTTAAAGGGTGACTTCATGCGCAATGCCGCCGTTTTCGGGTATCCGATTGAGCTTGGCGAGAAGTTGGTACTGGAAGCATTTCGCCAGCGGTTTCGTCCAGGAGCCAGCGGGCCGTTGGACCCAGCGGATCAGGGTATGATGGCCGGTTTGGCACGCCAGTTTCCGGCCGATGTGACCGAGCGATTTGCGCGCCGTGTGCCTTCGCGGCCTCTTGGACTTGAAAGCTGATCCTTGACGCAGTGCGCGCGCGGTCCTAGGACGGCGGTCGCGCGGAGAGCCGGATGGCCGCTTTGGTCGGGCCGCAAGGTCGGGCCGGGAGGAAAGTCCGGACTCCATGAGACAACGGTGCCGGGTAACGCCCGGCCGGGGTAACCCGAGGGACAGCGCCACAGAAAACAAACCGCTTCGGTCCGCCGAAGTAAGGATGAAACGGTGGGGTAAGAGCCCACCGCGGACCTGGTAACAGGGACGGCACGGCAAGCCCCACCGGGAGCAATGCCAAATAGGGGTCTCGTGCGGGGTCGGTCCTGAAAAGGATACCGCCACGCAGGGTCGTTTCAGCCCGAGAGACCCGGGTTGGCAGCTTGATCCCCGTCGGTAACGGCGGGGCCAGAGGAATGGTCATCGAACCGTGGCAACACGGGGAACAGAATCCGGCTTATAGGCTCTCCGCGCTTATCTTTGTTCGTTAACGATTTGTTAACCTTTCGTCTCCTTCGGAGCTGATGTGCCGGGGGCATTTTTGCCCCCGTGACCCCCTGAGGATATTTTGAAGCAGAAGAATGGTTTGCCTGATCATCGGGAATCGGGTTGACAGGGGCGGGGTGATCGCTAGAACGCGGGCTTCAAGGATTATTGGGCTGCTGCCTTCTCGTTAGGTGTGGCTATTCAGGAGACGACCCATGGCGAAGCCAACCACGATCAAAATTCGCTTGAATTCGACCGCGGATACTGGCCACTTTTATGTGACCAAAAAGAACGCTCGCACCATGACCGAGAAGATGGTTGTGCGGAAGTATGACCCGGTTGCGCGCAAGCACGTCGAATATAAGGAAGGCAAGATTAAGTAATTTTGCTTAACAATTCGGAAACGAGCCGCGCAATTTGCGCGGCTTTTTTCGTTTTTGGGCTGACGATCAGCTTGGCAAATGCTGCCCGGCTGAGGCAGGATTGAGAGTATGAGCCAAGATCTTTTGACAGTTCGCACGGCTTTGGTGGCGGATTTCGGGGCTGTGGACGCGCTTTTGGCGCGTTCCTATCCTGCTCTTCTTAAAGCAGATTATGCGCCTTCCGTGCTAGTAACGGCGGTTCCTTTAATCTCGAAGGCGCAGCCACGGTTGGTGATGTCGGGCACGTATTTCGTTGTTGAGGACAACGAGGGCGAGATTGTGGGCGCAGGTGGTTGGACGCGTGTGGCGCCGCCGGGATTTGGTGAGGAAGCGCCGGGGATTGCGCATATTCGCCATGTTGTGAGCGATCACAGGCGGCTTCGAGAAGGGATCGGGCGGCGGTTGATGGCGCATATTTTCCGCACCTCTGAGGCGGCGGGCATCCGACAATATGAATGTTTCTCGACACTTACGGCGGTGCCGTTTTACGCCGCTTGCGGATTTTCGACCCTGGGGCCGATGACAGTTGCCTTGCGAGGCGGTATCGACTTTCCTGCGGTTCATATGCGACGGTTTTTAAAAGCCGGTTGAATGAAGGATTTGATATGATGAAAAAAACACTTTTGTTTCTTGGAGTTGCGGCGATTGTTGCGGCTTGTTCGCAGCCTCAAGGTGTGGGGCTTGGTGCGTTGGGGAGCGATACCTCAGATTTGCCTCAGAACACGCGGACCGAATTTGAGATGGCGGGGCTGACGCCATTGCCAATTTATCGTTTTGATTTCGCGGATGCGGCGACTCCTGCGGATGCGTTGAATGCGGGCGGTAACCGCCTGCGGCAAGCTGAGCAAAACCTTGAGATTGTTCAGGAAAGCCGGACGTATTTTATGCGTCAGGTTGAATTGAACGACAGCATTTATGTCGTTTCGGAAGGCGATGCGCCGGTTGCGTCTTTGGTGAGTGTCATTAGAGCGCGTACGGGATGCCTCGTTGACCCGCAGCCGCTTCGCTCAGACGACGCGGCTGTCTACACTCTGGATTGTTCGTGATTTAACAGTTAGTTGCGAGCCGATCTTGATGCCGTGCCGGCGCGAAACTGCTTACGTCGGTATCGCGTCGGTATTACGTCGGTATCATGTCGGTGCGGCCGTTCAGTGCGTTAAGACCTTTCTAAGTCCGTCGCATGCGGTAAGCTTTGGGTCATGAAGCTCTTTTTCGTTTCGTTTTGCCTGTGGGTTTCGGCAGCCACTGGTGGTTGGGCGTTGCCACTGGTTTATGCGCTGAACGCCAGCGAAAGCCGGGTTGGATTTGAAGTGCCTTTCGGGGTGGATCAGATCACCGGGACAATGCCGGTGAAGTCGGCGGATATTGCGCTGGATTTTGAGCGGCCTCGGCGGAGCAAAATTTCGGTTGTTCTCGACGTGAGCAATGCGAAAGCGAATTTTCCGTTTGCCACGCAGGCGCTTCGCGGGCCTCGGGTGCTGGATGCGGCGCAGTTTCCGAATATCACCTTCGTTTCAAACGCGATCGAAGTGCAGCGGGACACGCCTTCGAAGGCGCGTCTGGGCGGCGACATCACCATTCGCGGTGTGATACGTCCGATTGTTCTGGATGTAGAGTTGTTTCGCCCCACAGGGCGGGCGCTGGGGGAGCGGGAGCAATTGTTTGTGCGGCTTGAGGGGGCCGTCAGTCGGGCAGCATTTGGCGCGACGGGATGGGATGACCTTGTGGGTGACGAGGTGTCGCTTGATCTGATGCTGCGGATTGATCTGGAGGAATAGGCCATGGGCGCGCGGAATACGGATGTTTCTTTTGGTTGGGTGACCCGCGCGCTGCATTGGGCGATGGCGCTGGGCGTTTTGGCGATGCTGGGGTTTGGCTCGTATATAGCGCGGATGGAAGTGGGCATGTCGAACATCTGGATGTTCGGGGTGCATAAGTCGTTCGGGATCGTGTTGTTTGCGCTATTAGCGCTGCGGATTGTCTGGCATTTCGTGTCGCCGGTGCCGGAGAGCCTGCCGTCCGGGGTGGCGTGGAAGGATCGGGCAGCTGTTTGGGTGCATCGAGCATTTTATGTGCTGTTGGTCGTGGTTCCCTTGAGCGGGTGGATCGGAAGCGGGGCGACGGGGTTGGATGTTCTCTTGTTCAATCGCGTGACGTTGCCGCCTTTGGCGCCTGTCTCGGAGGCTTGGGAAGAGGCGGCGTTTGCGGTGCATTTCGTGGCGACGAAGCTGCTGGCGGCCTGTGTGGTGCTGCATATTGCGGGGGCGGTGATGAGGAAGGACGGGACCATGGCGCGGATGGTTCGGGGGGCGTGAAGGGGGGTGCTTTTGGTTCAGGCTAATGTCCGCTGAGCGGACAAAGCGGACTGATTGAACGAACCGCTATCCATCC
>JABDPD010000355.1 GCA_013042895.1 Boseongicola sp.
GCCTTCACTTTGAGACTGGGTTTGATGAGACCTGTCAGACGCAATCCACCGGCGATAACGTCAAGCAAAGCCACCGGAACCTTGCGATAGACTTCGGGTTGGTCTGTCAGGCGAAAAATCTCGCGCCCCATCTCCAACGGGGTCAGCGCCGGACCTGGTCCTCCTATTGGTAAGACGCAGTTTTTGCGCTCGGGCGCGTCCACACAAGTGGCGATAAAGGCGCCAAGGTCACGGTCGCTGATAGGTTTGCAGGCCGTGAGTTGGCCGTCACCGAAAATCAGATACGGCTTGCCCTCTTTCACGCGCGCTATCTGTCCCGAGAGCGATTTGAAAAACGCGGTGGGCCGCACAATCGACCACTCCAGCCCGGACGACTTCAACTTTTCTTCAAACGCCAGTTTGGCGTGCTGAAAGTCCAGCAAGGGTTTCTGGACACAGATCGCCGACAACATCACCATGTGTCTTACGCCCGCGGCTTTCGCATGCTCCAGAATGGATACGTTCGCGTCATGATCAATCGCCCAGGCATCTGCCGGAGCGCCGGTGCGCGATGCGATGCAGGATACGACCACATCGAAGGTTTCTCCTGCAAACCCATAGTCCCTGAGAGATGCTGCATCTGTGACGTTGGCAAAGTGCAGCCGCGCGCCGGCTGCGACGGTGCCAGTGCTTTCCGGGCGGATCACGCAAGTGATGTGGTGACCGGCCTCGATTAATGCAGTCGCCGCGGCTTGCCCTGCCGTCCCGGTCGCACCAAACACTAGGACACGTTTTGGAAGCGGGCCTTTGCGGGCGAGGGGGTCTGTCACGACGGTCTCCTGCAGGGACAGCGCTAGATCGGGCGCTCGAATGCCAAAAGAATTCCGTCGAGAGCCTCAGGCAGATCATACCATACCGGGATCTCTGTAAAACCCATGGATGTATAGAGCGAAACAGCCTCAACCAGCGGCTTCCCGGTTTCCAGACGGATTTTTGTATGTTCCATGGCACAGGCGTCATCAATTAGACGCTGACAAATGCGGCGGCCGAGTCTGTGGCCCCGTGCGGTCTCTTCGACAAAGACGCGGTACATCTCGGCAAGGCCCGTGGAGTGGGTCGACAACATCCCGCAACCGACCACCTTGCCGTTCAGCGTTGCCACCAGGATTTCGCCGTTCGGCGCGGTGTGAATCGTCTCTAGTTTTGCGAGGAACTCTTCAAATGCGTCCGCGGGGTAATACGCCTCGACAGCGGCGGCACGGTCTCCGGCGCGTGCAAGTAGCAGGCTGCGGTATTGACGGCAGAGGTCGCGCACTTTTCCCATATCTGCCGCAGTTGCGTGTCTGATCTCTGTGTTAATAGCCATTTTGTGTCGCACAAGAGGTGTGGTGTCTCTCGGCAGTCTGACCTATTGATTGCTCAAGGACCATCTTTAAGATGCGAGCGAGCGCTTAACTGATTTTTTTTGCGAGACCGAGCCCATGTCAGAGACCTCTCCCAACCTCACGCCGCCCGAGACGGAAACCGTCACAACAACCCGCATGGCCTGCGACGGTGGTGAAGGTGCGCTTGGTCACCCACGCGTTTGGTTACAGATTGATCCGAAAAAGGGTTGGGTAGAATGCGGCTACTGTGACAAGCGTTTCGTGTTAGCCGACGACTAACGCAAGCGCGCTCCGCGCAGTGCTTTGTTCATCAGATAGAACACGCCCAGTATGAAGGGCAGGACCAGAAACCAGGCATAGTAGTTGCCGGGATATTGTTCGAATCCATAGTAGTCGTAGATGTCAAAGCCTACTTCGGTACGTGCGATTGCGCCGCCCGCCAGACCGATTTTTGAAAACAACTTTCAAGAACCGCCAGTCAACCCGGCAGGGGCAAATCCTCCGTCGCCGACTGCAGTTGCGAACCACTCGGGGATGCCGATAAACACCTGCCCGAACAAGAAGATAACCACCAGAAAAGCAACAAGAATGCGACAGATCATGTTGACCGCCATACCGAGGTCTCTCATGGTCGTCCTCTGCTTACGACGCGGGTGTTCAATCTGGCTTGGCCTTGCCGCTATGTCACCGAAATCCTGTTGTGTATCGCCTTGACTTCCCGCGTCACGAACGGAAGTCTACGCTATCAACAAAAAATGTCAGGGAGACATAATCATGGCAGTACGCCACCTTTTGATTGCAGCCTCGGCGCTGGCCATCGTCGCCAGCTCCGCGTCTGCAGAAACATTGCGCTGGGCCCGAGCGGGCGACGCGCTGACGCTCGATCCGCATGCGCAGAACGAGGGTCCGACCCACACAGTGCGTCACCAGATGTACGAACCTCTTATCATCCGCGACACCTCCGGAGCGTTCGAGCCGGCGCTTGCGACTGACTGGGGGCCATCCGCTGACGATCCAAACGTATGGATTTTCAACCTGCGTGAAGGCGTGAAGTTCCACGACGGCGCGGATTTCACATCCGAAGACGTCGTGTTCAGCTTTGAGCGCGCCAAGCAGCCAAATTCAGACATGAAAGAGCTGATCGGCTCGATCACCGAAGTGCGCGCAGTGGGCGACTATCAGGTCGAGATCGTCACAAGCGGCCCTAACCCAATCCTTCCGTCCAACCTCACCAACCTGTTCATGATGGACAAGGGCTGGTCCGAAGCCAACAACACGGTCAATGTGCAGGACTTTGAGGGCGGCGAGCTGACTTATGCCACAACCAACGCTAACGGCACTGGCCCATACGTCCTTACAAGCCGCGAGCCAGACGTCAGCACTGTAATGACCCGGAATGAGAACTACTGGGGTCGCGATCAGTTCCCGCTGGAAGTCTCTGAGATCGTCTATACCCCAATCCAAAACGCTGCGACCCGTGTTGCTGCGCTTCTGTCCGGCGAGATCGACTTCCTACAGTATATGCCGGTTCAAGACCTTGAGCGCGTAAACAGCGTCGATGGCCTGACAGTTAAGAAAGCTCCGCAGAACCGTGTGATTTTCTTTGGCATGAACCAAGGTTCTGGCGATATCGAAGCTGACAACATTGATGGCGCTAACCCGCTGGCAGATGCTCGCGTTCGTAAAGCGATGTCGATGTCGATCAACCGCGATGCGATCCAACAGGTTGTCATGCGTGACCAGTCAATTCCGGCTGGTATGATTGCGCCTCCGTTCGTGAACGGAT
>JABDPD010000362.1 GCA_013042895.1 Boseongicola sp.
CAAGTGCGGCAAGCTCTTTCTCCATGATGCTATCGACCATTGAGCCATCATCGGCGGGTGTCACGCCCACGTCACTTGCCCGCCGAGTGATTGCGACCGGTTCGCTCAAGCAGTTGGACATGCAGGGCTCTCCCGACCAGATCGTATACTCAGTCGTTGGGCGGTCATCGACGATGAACCCATCTGCGTTGTACATTTCAACGTCGAGAAAGGTCTCGTTCGACAGCGTGAAGTCGTCATCCACCAGATCATTCGAGTAGAGGATGTAAGCTGTGATTGCGTAGACCTCGTCATCGGTCAACGTACCAGCCGCTCCAAACGGCATTGAACGATGGACATAGTCCCAAACCGTCGAGAGGTAGGGCCAGTACGACCCAACTGTCTTAACAGGGTCTTCATCCGCAAGCGTATCAAAGCCGCCAGCCAAAACAGGCCATGCGTCGCGACCCTCAGCGAAATCTCCATGGCAAGAAGCACACTTCTCCGCAAAGACCTCGTCGCCTGTCCAAACGTCTCCAGATCCGATAGGGAGGCCGCGGCCATCTGGTAGGACATCGACGTCCCAAGCAGCAATCTCTTCCGCCATTGCCTCACGTCCCAGACCAAAGGTATTGCCACCCAAGGGGGCCGTCTCAACTGCTGTTGCGGCGGTCTGCATAGGTGCGTCGCCCTGCCCAAGTGCACTCGCCTGGCTCAAAGCAGTTTCAAGCCGCTTCCGGAGATCTGCGATCTCCACTTCTGCTGCCTCAGCCTGATCCTTCGCTTGTGCTTGCAGTAATGCGATCTGCTCTTCCGAAGCGACAGATGCACCGGCGATATCCGACTGCAGAGCACTGATTTGTGCCGACTGCTCTGAACTCAAGGATCGCTCTTTCTTAAAACTCTCTTCGAGAGCTTCGATCCTGTCGTTGCCGTAGTTCATGGTCGCAAGCCCAATAGCCGCGCCAATTGCGATGCCAACGCCACCCAGCGCTGGGAGTAGGATGTTTGGTGTATCAGGAGACTTCGACATTCTCAGCAATCCCATCAGGCGTCAGGGCCCATGTCTGTATGCAGTTGTTGTGATAGATTGAGTTCTCGCCGCGCGTTTCGCGAAGCTGATCTTTGGTCGGCTGAACATAGCCAGTTTCGTCCATAGCCCGTGATTGGAGCAACCAGGATTCTCCGTTCCATTCGGTATCCAGGTAGAATCGAGTCAAAGCCTTGGTGTCGCCCTGCTTGCCAAGACGCGCAGTTTCCCAAGTCATGCCGCCATCCTTCGAAATGTCGACGCGTGTAATCTGCCCATGCCCAGACCATGCCAGCCCGCTGATAACCAATGGTCCTTTGCCATGTGTGATTGGCTGTTGTGGACTGGGCGATGTGATGACCGACTTGGCGTCCATAACCCAAGTCCACTTACGCGCAACGCCGTCTTCGAGAACGTCGGTATATTTGGAAGTCTCCTCCCGACTCTGAACGGCGGCGTCAGACACTTCGATCCGGCGAAGCCATTTGACCCACATGTTGCCTTCCCAACCAGGAACAACAAGGCGCACGGGATAACCGTGTTCTTTGCGAAGTGCCTCGCCGTTTGCCTTGAATGCCACCAGCACATCGTCCAACGCTTTTTCCATTGGAATGGAGCGGCCATTCGAAGAGGCATCCGCGCCTTCGACATAAACCCACTTGTCAGCAAGATCACCCGCAGCGTCGAGACCTGCCTCTTCAAGCAACGCTCGCAGCGGAACGCCAGTGTACTCCATGTTGTGGATCATACCGTGCGTGAACTGGACGCCGTTCAATTGCGCGCCAGCCCATTCCATGCCCGTATTTGCCGCACATTCGCAGAAATAGACATGGTTCTCACGGGGAAAGCGCTCGATGTCTTCGTACGTGAAGACCAGCGGACGATCGACGAGACCATTTACAATCAGGCGATAGTTTTCTTTCGCCAATTCGATCGCACCTGAGTGGTGACGCTCGAATGCACAGCCCTGCGGAGTTATGGTTCCGTCTAAAGCATGTATTGGCGTAAAATTGATCGAACTGATCGGATCCGCCGTCAGCCATGGGACGTTTCTACGAATTACATCTGCTTCGAACCTGATTGGCAGACCGTAAGGCGTTGCATCAACAGCGTCTCCGGTATAGCTCGCCCAGTCCTGTGTCTCTGTGATCAGCGGATCCGGACTGCCTTCCGCAAGAGCGGTTCCGCCCGCAGCGACCGACGCACCGGCGGCGATGCCGGAACGAAGAAGCGCGCGTCGCGTAAGATTGGTCTTCATGCTCTCAACTCTCCTTAGAGTATGACTTCGACGGAAGTGTTGGGATTCAACCGAACAGTCCCTTGATCTTTGATGTGGGCCTCAACAACGTCCCAGATCGGCGGCCCTTCTGTGCCCTCATTCACGCTTGCCCAACCGGCAACAACATAGGAGCGTGAGGGATCAATTGCCTCGCCCGTCGCGAGCAGTGTCATGCCACTGATGCGCTGGCCTTGCGGCTTCTTGACGTCGACCCGATAGGCAAGACCACCGGTGCGAACCATATCGCCGCCCTGCTGGTAGTATGGGTCCGGATTGAAGATGTTATCTGCAACGTCTTCCAAGACAATCTTCAAGAATTCTCCTGTCATTTCAGTACGATAGGCTTCCGGGTACGTCATCGACGTCACGTTCCAGAGATCCTCCCTTGTGATGTTCTGACCCGGCAAAATCGATGGCCCCCAGCGTACGCCGGGGCTCAACGCAATCTCTGCATTGCGCTGGCTGAGCAACGCATCACAGATCAGGTCGTCCCAGGTACCGTTGAAATTGCCGCGACGGTAGAGCAGCGAGTCCGTTTTGCCGATCACTTCACCCAGTGCGGCTTCATACGGTGCACGTTCCGCCGCAATGACGGCGGCAACCTCAGCGTCCGGCTCAATCACATCTGAAAAAATGGGGATGAGCTTGTGACGGAAACCCATCATCCGGCCATTCTGAATATCCAGATCCACTCGGCTAACAAACTTGCCGTTCGAGCCCGAGGGTACAATGATAGTCTCCCCTGTTAGTACCGGCTCAGGAAGAGCGTCGTGGGTATGGCCTGACAAAATGACGTCAATGCCTTTAACGATTGTGGCCATCTTCTTATCAACGTCGAAACCGTTATGGCTAAGACAAACAACGCATTCGGCACCCTGAGCGCGCACTTGGTCGACAATCTCTTGCATGTTCTCGTCGCGGATGCCGAAGGAGAATTCCGGGAACATCCAGCGGGGGTTTGCGATTGGCATGTACGGGAATGCTTGACCGATAACGGCGATTTTGACACCGCCGCGTTCAAAGAACTGATACGGCGGGAACATTTCCGCCGGTTCGTCCCATTCAGCGTCAAAGATATTCTGGCCAAGTGCAGCGAATGGAAGGCCTTCAACAAGCTCTTGGACGCGCTCAGAGCCAAGCGTGAATTCCCAATGGAATGTCATGGCATCCGGCTTCAGCGCGTTCATGACATTAACCATGTCCTGACCTGCCGTCTGATAGCAGGTGTAAGACCCATGCCAGGTGTCGCCGCCATCCAAAAGCAAAGCATCAGGTCGATCCGCGCGGATTGATTTTATGACGGTAGCTACCCGATCGAGCCCCCCCATGCGCCCATACCCTTGAGCAAGCGCTGAGAAGTCGCCGGAAGAAAGTGCGTAATGCGATGGGCTGCCATCATTGATCCCGTAAAGCGATCGGAACTCTGCGCCAGTAATGTGTGGAACTGCGCCAGCGTTCTCCCCAACACCAATATTTACCGAAGGTTCACGGAAGTAGATCGGCACCATCTGCGCGTGGATGTCGGTCACATGGATCAACGATACATTGCCAAAAGTATCAAACTGGAGGAGCTGATCCTGACTCAGGGACTGTTGAGCAGCAGCACGCGACCAGTTTCCAAAGCCAGAGGCGCCGACAATGGCCGACGCAGCCATAGACGCTTGGAGAAAGTCGCGGCGCGAGATCATGTTTCGACCCTTTCATATTCGCATTTGTGAATGCGTTTAAGTATAAAAAAGCCCGCCCGAAAGTTGGGCGGGCAATTGACGCTACTGACGTACCGCGGGAGTTTCCACAGAAAGGCCATTGCCGCGTGATTGTACGTAGAGTTCCAAAGCGCGGAACTCATCTGATCCCTCGGCAAAAGTCTCCGCCCGCGTGTCGCGAATGCATCCACGGAAGCGGTTGTGCTTCGAAATTAGCCGCGCTTGCTTCAGTCGATAAGTTGGAAAACCATTAATCTGACCTTGGCTTAGGTGATCAGCACGTATCATGTTGCCGTAGTTGTCTTCGTGGCAGCTTGCACAACTCAGCTCAAGCTGACCGTAGCGGGTGTAATAAATCTCTTTACCTTGCTCCCAGAACGGGGCGGCTTCGCCGTCGATCGCAACATCAACCGGCATACCCCGGGACTGCAGACCTATCAGCGCGACCATGCCCTGCATCTCTTGCCCCGACCATTTGAGCGGTTCTGCACCCATAACTTCTGCACGGTGGCCGTTAATGAGATCTTCCATTACGACCAATTTGCCGTCGATAACTTTGGGCATCGACGCAGTTAGTCCTGCGAACTCTTCTGGCCCCGCGTGACAGGAAGCGCATGACTTACCCTCGCTGCCATCAACTTTGCTGAAGGCATCCAACGCCACATCGACAGTCAGCATGGCCGGATTGTCAAAGTCATCAATCTGCAGGGCCTGCGTTTCGTCGGTGCGGAAACGCCACCCTGAATAGATCGTATCAATCCATTCCATGTGGGCAGGAGCAGCTGTCTCAGTGATCATTTCTAGCTCATCATTGATCACCAGATTGTCGTCGTCCGCGTCTGCGAAACCGATGACCGTCGAGAGACCCAGAGCAGTCACCGCCACCGAAAGCGTCAATACTTTCTTCATTTCAGTCCCTCCCTTGGGCCGACTTTAGCTTACAGTGATCGATTTCGACGTTTCGTAAACTGAACCGTCATCGTCGTACCAAGTGAACGTAAACTCTCCACTCTCAGGTACCTTTGCTTCGAACTCGAAATATGGGTTCGTCGATATTGCTGGTTCGATCGTCACATCGAGGACGTTCTGGCCGTTGAAGTCGACGACGAAACGATTGATGATCGAGCGTGGAATGATGTTTCCGTCACCATCTTTGCGCTGACCCGATTCCATTTTGTGGCTAATCAGAGTTTTGATCGTGACTGCTTCGCCAGCCGCCGCCGTTTTCGGGACTTTGACGCGGGGTTTTACACCATCTGCCATGTTGGTTTCCTTTCAGTATCTGGCTAGCCGCCGCAGCCGCCGATTGTGACTTTCACTTCGTTTGAAGCGCGTACGAACGATCCATCCGCCATCTTGGCAATTGCAACTACGTCTTGCGTGCCTGCGAGACGAATACGAGTCGATGCAGACTGGGACGCTGCAAGCGGTCCGAAGTGGAAGGTTCCAACGTCCGGGTTCGGGTTTCCTGCCGCAAGCAACATGATCGAAACCGCACCGGGCGCAGACACTTCGATCGGAACGGTGTTACCGTTCTCCGCAATCTCCGGCGTCGTAAGGATTATTCCTGCATCGCCCAAATCGGCCCCACCGGTGAAGGCGGCAATCGCATCATCAACGCCCGAAGCAACGGCAGGCATGGGCAACGCAACCGCCGCCATTGCACCCAGCCCAACAAACAGGGTTTCGCGTCTTGTCATTGTCATATCTCGATCTCCATCTCTTTTCGGCGAGAGCCGATCATTCCTTTAG
>JABDPD010000370.1 GCA_013042895.1 Boseongicola sp.
TTAAAGAGGTTCTGCCTGCGCGCTACCACTGGCGACGTCGGTATATCTCTGGGGTGTAGCGCAAGGTCGAACAAAATGGGCGACGAATCTATCAATCTTGAACGGACAAGGTTCGACCTGAGTGATCTTGGTCTGCTGAGTGGCGAAACCGAGCGCGAATTCGAGATCGTCACGCGGAACGCCGGCATCATCTTGCAGGGCTGTGCCTCGGTCTTCTGCCTTCTGGATGCAGCACACTCTTCGGTGTTTCTTAGATCCAGCTTTGTCCCGCGCGGTCGCAGGCTCTTGCCTGAGAGGCTCGAGCGATCCAATTCGTTGTTTGCGCGCATTATTGAGGCGAACAAATGCGTTCGAATAGCCGATGTCGGCGATCATCCTGAACTCGACGGCACCGTTGAGGCATCGTTCTTATCTTACAAGAGCGTGCTGTCTGAACCTGTATACGGGCCAGCCCGCGAGCAAATTGGCGCCTTGGTTGTACTAAGCAACGTCCCACGAAAATGGGCCGAACTGGAGCGCAGAGAGCTCAGAGATCAGGCGCTTCTCTTGTCTAGACATGTTTTGCTGCGAGCATCGCTTGAAACGCTGAAGCGTATGTCGCGTGAACGCGAGGCGTTTTCCAAGGTCGGCCGGTTCCGCAATTAACGAATCGTGCTCACGATTCCTTGAGTTCTCTGTTGATCCGACTAGCTTCGGGGTAGGACAGGTTGTCACATGCAGTGAACAACACTGCAGTTCTCGGGGAGACCAATAATGACACGACTACTCACAACAGCCGCAGCGCTAGCACTTGCGACAGCGCCGCTTTCCGCGGCTGAGTTCCGCTGGGCGGGGAAAACCGACCCGCAGACCATGGACCCTCACGCTGTAAGCTCGGCGCCGGTACTGGGTTTTTTGAACAATGTCTATGATGGCCTTGTGCGCATGTCGAAGGACATGACGCTTGAGCCATCACTTGCGACCTCGTGGGAGCCCATCGGCGAGGGCGAAGGCTGGCGTTTCACGCTACGTGAAGGCGTGAAGTTCCATGATGGCTCCTCATTCGACGCTGAAGATGTGATGTTCTCTTATGAGCGCGCGTCCAGCGAATCCGCCGATGTGCGCAGCTGGTTTTCGACCGTCACGGACGTGAAGGTTGTCGATGACTTCACAGTCGAGATGTACACTTCCGCGCCAAATCCACTTTTTCCGGCATCCATCGCAAACTGGATGATGATGGACAAAGGCTGGTCCGAGGCCAATGGCGCCGAGCGTCCGGACAAGGAGTCCGGCAACTATGCGACCATCAATGTGAACGGCACCGGCGCATTCCGCATTGAAGATCGCCAACCCGGCCTTTCAACCACATTGGTTCCAAACGAGAACTTCTGGGATGATGTAGAACACAACATCACTTCAGCCACGTTCACACCCATTCAGAACTCGGCCACAGCCGTCGCCGCGCTTTTGTCCGGTGACGTGGACTTCGTTGAGCCCGTGCCAATTCAGGATGCTGCGCGTCTGGAAGCCAGCGACGGCATTAACATCATTCGCGGCATCGAAACCCGGGTTCTGATGCTTGGTTTCGCACATCAAGCCGAAACCCTTAAGTACGGCGCCAGTGCAGGCGAGCCCAACCCATTCACGGACGTTCGTGTGCGGGAAGCTGTTGCAAAGGCCGTAAACGTCGATGCGATCCTGCAAACGATCTGGCGCGGCAATGCGCAAGCGGCGAGCCAATTGGTAACTCCTGCGATGAGCGGTTACTCCGACGCGAACGATGCGCGTCCTGCGTTTGATGTTGAGGGTGCGAAGGCCCTGTTGGCGGAAGCCGGCTATGCGGATGGTTTCGGTTTCGGCCTGAAATGCCCGAACGACCGTTATCCTAACGACGAATCGGTTTGTCAGGCTGTGACAGCGATGCTGGCTCAGATCGGGATCGACGTGGAGTTAGATGCAATGCCGGTGTCAAACTATTGGCCTGAGCTTCGCGAAGACAACTTTGATATGTACCTTCTTGGCTGGTCGCCCGGGGGCTCAATGGATCACGAGCATCCGCTTCGTTTCCTGGCCTCGACACCGAACTCTGAAAAGCGTCTCGGATCGTGGAACTTCGGTGAATACTCTAATGCGCGACTTGATGAACTCTTGCCTATGATCCAGGCCGAGCTTGATCCAGCAGCGCGTCAGGCGATGATTGACGAGGTTGTAGACCTCTACCAATCCGAGCACGCTTACGTGCCGCTCTATGTCCAACCGCTTGTTTGGGGCACACAGGACAACATCGAGATGACACAGCGCCCGGATAACTTCTTTATCCTGCGCTGGGTGAAAGTGAATTGAAATCCGTCGCGCCTGCGGCGCGGATTTTTGGATACTTAGAAACAGAAGAAGGGGCCCGTAAGGGCCTCTTTTTTGTGAAGCGCGCGGGTCCGTTTAAGTTTATGAATGTTGTTTCTAACGGCGCTTCGTGTCGGAGGGATAGACGCCGAGGATTGTTATTTCGGAGGTGAAGTAGTCAAGTTCAGCCATGGCAAGTTGAACATTCTCATCGTCTGGATGGCCTTCGATATCAGCATAGAAC
>JABDPD010000375.1 GCA_013042895.1 Boseongicola sp.
TGATGCGCATCGTCGGCAAGAACCTGGACGCTTGAGGAGATACTGATATGGCTCGTGCAGTCTCAAATAACCGTAAAGCCCTCAACACGGCGATTGCTTGGACGATCGGGATACTGATCTTTTTCCCGATCCTTTGGACAATCCTGACAAGCTTCAAAACTGAAGCTCAGGCCATCGCCGATCCTCCGATCTTCTTGTTCTTTGATTGGACGTTGGAAAACTACTCAGTTGTTCAGGAGCGTTCGAACTACATGCGCTTTTTGTGGAACTCAGTGTTTATCGCGGGTGGTTCAACCGTTCTGGGTGTCATGATCGCAATACCCGCAGCTTGGTCAATGGCGTTTGTGCCATCTAGGCGCACGAAAGACATCCTTCTTTGGATGCTCTCCACAAAGATGCTTCCTGCGGTTGGCGTGCTTTACCCAATCTACTTGATCTTCATCGAGCTGGGGATACTGGACTCGCGCGTTGGTCTGACCATCGTAATCATGTTGATCAACCTGCCGATCATCGTTTGGATGCTCTACACCTACTTTAAGGAAATTCCAGGCGAGATTCTGGAAGCGGCGCGTATGGATGGGGCATCATTGAAGGAAGAAATTCTTTATGTCCTGACCCCTATGGCCATTCCCGGAATTGCATCAACCCTGCTGTTGAACTTCATTCTGGCCTGGAACGAAGCATTCTGGACACTCAATCTTACGGCAGTGAATGCCGCTCCATTGACGGCCTTTATCGCGAGTTACTCAAGCCCAGAAGGTCTGTTCTTCGCCAAGCTAAGCGCTGCATCGACCATGGCCATCGCGCCAGTTCTGATCCTTGGCTGGTTTAGCCAGAAACAACTTGTCCGCGGCCTGACATTCGGCGCTGTGAAATAAGGAATGATATTATGGGACAAATAACCCTTGAAAAAGTGACGAAGAGCTTCGGCGACGTAGAAGTTATTCCACCACTAGACCTGACGATCCATGATGGTGAGTTCACAGTTTTTGTAGGCCCTTCGGGTTGTGGTAAGTCAACGCTACTCCGCCTGATAGCAGGACTTGAGGATATCACTTCAGGGACGATCTCGATTGACGGGAAAGATGCAACAAACATTCCCCCCGCCAAGCGAGGACTGGCGATGGTGTTCCAGTCGTATGCGCTTTACCCGCATATGTCGGTCCGCAAGAACATCGCTTTTCCGATGCGGATGGCAAAAGTTGATCAGGCCGAGCAGGACCGTCGGATTGAAGCCGCTGCAAAGGCGCTCAATCTGACGGATTACCTCGACCGCAAGCCTGGTCAGTTGTCCGGTGGTCAGCGCCAGAGGGTTGCGATTGGTCGCGCCATTGTGCGTGAGCCCGCAGCATTCCTGTTCGACGAGCCTTTGTCGAATCTTGATGCGGCATTGCGGGTCGGTATGCGTCTGGAGATCAGCGAGATGCACAAGCGTCTTGAAACAACAATGATCTATGTGACCCACGATCAGGTCGAAGCTATGACAATGGCCGACAAGATCGTTGTCTTGCGCGCCGGTTACATCGAGCAAGTCGGATCACCGCTCGAGCTTTATAAGGCACCGCGCAATGTCTTTGTCGCTGGATTCATTGGATCGCCGAAGATGAACATTTTCGAGGGACCGGAAGCTGCAAAGCACAATGCCGTATCCATGGGAATTCGTCCTGAGCACATCGATGTCTCTGGGGAAAGCGGGCTTTGGAAAGGTCGTGTCGGCGTTGCCGAGCACTTGGGCTCGGATACCTTCTTCCATGTTCACGACACGGGTTTGGCAGATATGATCACAGTGCGTGCTCCGGGTGATGTCTCGTTCAATCACGGGGACTCAGTCTGGCTGACTCCCAAGGAGGATCAGATTCACCGCTTTGACGCGAATGGATTGCGTATCGAATGACGCGACTAGTCGGAAAGACTGCGCTTATTACCGGTGCCGCTCGCGGCATCGGTTTGGCGTTTGCTGAACGATATGTCCGTGAAGGCGCGCGGGTTGCCATTGGGGATATCAAAATCGAGCGGGCTCGAGCGGCGGCTGCCGAAATCGGTGAAGCGGCAATTGCCGTGGAGATGGATGTCACTCAGCAACAGAGCATTGATGACGCCGTCGCCGAGGTGATTGGTGCGTTTGGTCAGATTGATATTCTGATAAACAATGCCGCCTTGTTTACGGCTGCTCCCATCGCCGAGATATCCCGGGCGGATTACACACAGGTATTCGACATTAACGTCGGCGGTACGCTCTTTACTCTACAAGCTGTTGCCAAGCACATGATCGAGCGCGGCGGGGGTGGTAAGATCATCAATATGGCTAGTCAGGCAGGACGGCGCGGAGAGTCGCTGGTTGGTGTTTACTGTGCGACCAAGGCGGCTGTCATAAGCCTTACCCAGTCCGCAGGACTGAATCTCATCGAGCACGGAATCAACGTGAACGCCATTTCACCTGGTGTTGTCGACGGTGAGCATTGGGATGGTGTGGACGCCTTTTTCGCCAGATACGAAAACAAGGCCCCGGGTCAAAAGAAAGCGGAGGTTGCCGCAGGAGTGCCTTACGGACGCATGGGAACGGCAGAAGATCTCACGGGAATGGCAGTCTTTTTGGCGAGCGAAGATGCGGATTATGTCGTTGCCCAGACCTATAATGTGGACGGTGGCCAATGGATGAGTTGATCACGCTGTCAAATGCGAATCTCGGGCGATTGCCAAGAGACGTTCGTGTTCCAAAATACGACCGGAACGTTTTGACACCGGGTATCGTCCATATTGGGTTGGGGAACTTTCACCGCGGGCATCAAGCTTGGTATCTGCATCGCTTGTTTGATGAAGGCTTGTCCCAGGACTGGGCGATTGTTGGCGCTGGAGTTCGGGTCAATGACGAGGTTCAGCGCAAGAAACTGGCAGCACAAGATTTTTTGACAACTTTGATTGAGCTTGATCCTGCTGGAACGTCCGCTGAAGTCATAGGCTCAATGATTGACTATGTTCCGGTAGAAGACGGGAATGGTCCACTTATTGAAAAAATGGCTGATCCATCAATTCGGATTGTCGCCCTGACAGTGACTGAGGGCGGATACTACATTGATCCCGTTGGCGGTGGTTTCGATGACGAACATCCCGATATTCGGCACGATGTTGCAAACCCTGAAGCCCCTAGGACGGCCTTTGGGGCGATGGTTTCCGCGCTAAAGATTCGCCGCGACGCCGGGACGGGTCCGTTTAGCGGGCAGAGTTGCGACAACCTTCAGGGCAATGGTGACATATTGCGCCAAACCGTTGTTTCGCTTGCTCGTCTAACCGACCCTGACCTGGCGGATTGGATCGACAAGAATTGTAGCTTCCC
The DNA here is from genome assembly GCA_013042895.1 of Boseongicola sp. Classification (GTDB taxonomy): domain Bacteria; phylum Pseudomonadota; class Alphaproteobacteria; order Rhodobacterales; family Rhodobacteraceae; genus Boseongicola. The sequence continues at coordinate 3,335 of JABDPD010000375.1, forward strand.
CAACTCAATGGTCGATTGCATCGTGCCGGCAACAGGCCCGAACGAATTGAAGTTGGTAGAGTCACTCGGTATCCGGGATCAGGCGCCAGTAACGCATGAGAACTATAGGCAATGGGTTATCGAAGATGATTTTTGCGCTGGTCGCCCGGATTGGGAACGGGTCGGCGCGATCATAACGGATGACGTGCATGTTTATGAGGCGATGAAGATCCGCATCTTAAACGCTGGGCATCAGGTTATCGCGAATGCTGGTGAGATTCTCTCGGTAAAGACGATCTCAGATTGCATGGCGCACCCTCAGATCGGGGCGATGTTTAAAAAGGTGCAAATGGAAGAGATCGCGCCGCACGTTGATCCCGTCCCGGGCATGACGCCATCCGAATATGTTGAGTTGATCGAGCGTCGGTTCTCGAACCCTTCAATCGTCGACACAACCCGTCGTGTGGCTTTCGATGGATCGTCTCGGCACACCGGGTTCGTTTTGCCGGTTTTGCGTGATGGGATCCGGAGGGGGAGCTCTGTGGAAGGGCTTGCGTTGGTGGAAGCCCTTTGGGCGCGGATGTGCGAAGGGACCCGAGAAGACGGCTCCATCATCGAACCCAACGACCCGTTTTGGCCAGCACTCACCGAAGCCGCAGGCGCCGCGAAAGATCGACCACATGCATGGTTGGAGCAGCGCCAGATCTACGGCGACCTTATCAACGTTCTGGCTTTCACAGAGGCGTTTGATCGCTGGCTGTCTATGATTTGGGCCGATGGCACCTGTGCTACGATTGATGAATTTCTCGAAGGTTGAGAGCACCCCTTAAGGGTTGTACCAAAACTCGTCCTTGACCATGCCTTCGACCGTGCCTTCGGGTGTCTCGATTGAGAGCGCTGTGCCGGGGTCCCAATGCGTCATTCTCACCATTCCAATTGAAACGGTACAGTCGAAGTCAGGTGACCAGGCGGTTGACGTGACTTGACCGATTTTTTGATCCTTTGCCATGATGGGCCAAGCCCGATCGCAAACGGGTATACGGCCTTTGATCTCAATGGGGCGGATCTGACGGATAGGGCCGTCTTTGGCAACACGCAGCAAAGCGTCGCGGCCCATGCAGCCGATGGCCGTTTGAGTGTTACAAAACTTGCCGAGTCCGCATTCATGGGGTGTGTTCTCGCGGGTCATATCGTTACCGTAGCTCAGAAGACCACCTTCGATTCGCTCGGCTGCGCTTGGGCATCCTGCGCGAACGTTAAGGTCTTTGCCTGCTTCGAACAGTGCGTTCCAAATGGGCATGCCCCATTCGGTTCCCTCGACATAGATTTCGAAGCCGCCTTGCTTGGAATAGCCGGAACGCGCGATGACAACGTCCTGGCCTTCAAAGCTGAAGATACCAAAACGGAAGAATCTCAGGCTGCGGATGTCGTCGCCGAACACACGAGCCGCGAGCTCATCAGCTTTTGGCCCCTGAATGGCGAGGGGGCTGATGTCCGGTTCGTCGACAAGAACTTCGAAGCGATAGGCGTTCGCGATACCCTTCACCCAGAGTAAAAGGTCGGAGTCCGCAATTGAAATCCAATAGCGGTCTTCAGACAGCTTCACCGCCACAGGGTCATTGAGCATCCCGCCGGTCTCATCGACGATCGGAACATAAAGGCACTGGCCAGGAAGCATTCCGCGCAGGTCACGGGGAGTCAGCGTCTGCATAAGGCGTGTCGCATCCGGGCCTCGCAGTTCAACCTGCCGTTCGCAGGCCACATCCCAGACCTGAACGTGTTTTTTGAGGTGATGGTAATCGGCCTCTAGGCTCTCGAAGAACACGGGAAGAAGCATGTGATTGTAGACGGTGTATCCGCCAACGCCCGCTGCTTCGACTCCGTCGGAGAAAGGTGTGCGACGAAGTCGCCGTGAGGGAGCAATGAGAGCCATTCAGAGTTATCCTTCTGCACGGGCCAATTGGCGCAGCTCAAATTTCTTGATTTTGCCGGTCGCAGTTTTGGGCAGTTCCCCAAAGACCACGGATTTGGGAGTCTTGAAGCCAGCAAGATGGCCTCTACAGAACGAAATGATGTCTTGGTCGCTTGGGTCAGTCCCTTCGCGCAGTTCGACATAGGCGCAAGGGACTTCGCCCCATTTATCATCCGGCTTGGCAACAACTGCGGCAGCTTGAACGTCTGGATGGCGGTAAAGGACCGCCTCGACCTCTACAGAGGAAATATTCTCGCCGCCCGAGATGATCACGTCCTTTAAACGGTCCCTAACCTGCATGTAGCCGTTTGCATGAACCACCGCAGCATCGCCGGACCAGAACCAATCGCTTTCAAAGGCCTCGGCGCTGGCGCTTTCGTCTTTGTAGTAGCCCTTCATGACCGTGTTGGCACGGATGGCTATCTCACCTTGCGTTTCGCCGTCCATTGGGACGGGATCTCCGGTTTCGCGGTCAATGACCGCGACGTCTTCAACCATCGGGAATGCAACGCCTTGATGGGCCTGAAGCTCGGCCTGTTCGGAAGGAGTTAGGTCGTCCCAATCCTCCTGCCACAAGCATTGCGATATGTGGCCGTAGGTCTCGGTGAGACCGTAGACCTGCATGACATCAAGTCCCATCGCGCCGGTCTTCTCGAGAATTGCCGGCGGTGGGGGCGCACCGGCTGTCATCACACGGATGCGTGGAGTGTAGGATGTCGCCGGGCTATGCGGGCTTTCGGCGAGCATTTGCAACACGATGGGAGCGGCACCGAAGTGCGTAATTTGCTCGACTTCAATAGCCTCAAAAATCCGCTGTGGCACCGGATCGCGCGTGAAAACCATCTTGCCGCCCACGAGCGGAAGCATCCAGGGATGACACCAGCCGTTACAGTGAAACATCGGGACAATGGACAGGTAAGATGCGTAATGAGGAACCTGCCATGCGTTGACCGTTCCCATTGCCATGAGCGCGGCCCCACGGTGGTGATAGATCACGCCTTTCGGACGGCCGGATGTTCCGGACGTATAGTTTAGCGCAATCGCCTGCCATTCGTCGTCCGGCAGACCGGAGCCTGTGAGCGGGGCGCTTTCACGGAGCTGGTCGAAGTCTGACTCGCCCACGGTCCCGGCGTCGGGACCTTGTGAGTCGCGGATCGTAACAAGGGGGAGTGTATCGCCTAAGAAATCAAATGCAGCGTGGACGAGTGGCCCAAGGGTGCTGTCGGTGATGACGAGCTTTGTGTCCGCGTGCTCGAAGATATAGCCGATGGTTTCGGCTTCCAGCCTTGTGTTGATCGTGTTCAGCACAGCCCCGACCATCGGAATAGCGAAGCTAAGCTCGAACAGTTCGGGAATATTTGGACAGATAACCGAAACAGTGTCGCCCTTGCCAATGCCCCGCGCCTGCAATCCCCCGGCGACGGCGCGCACCCGGTCGGCAAATGTGCGCCAGTCGTAGCGCACATCACCATAGACAACTGCAAGTCGCTTGCCGTGGAC
>JABDPD010000376.1 GCA_013042895.1 Boseongicola sp.
GACTTGGAGCGCTTGCCGAACACATCGTGCTTCGTCTCGCCCGGCTGGAAAGGCGAAACCCAGGTGATGCAAATGGACCTTGCCGGGTTCGCGGTCTCCTCGGGATCGGCGTGTTCGTCGGGCAAAGTGAAAGTCCCGCGGGTATTGCGGGCAATGGGATTGAGCGACGAACAGGCGGAATGCGCGTTACGCGTCTCGCTCGGGGTCGAAACGACAGAAGAAGATGTGCTGCGCTTTTGCGAGGCGTGGCTCAAACAGGAACGAAAAACCCGCGATCGCGCGGCTTGAAAAAGGGGCCAGACATGGCAGCGTTGGACAACACCAGTGTAAAAGACGGGGTCGATCAGGAAACGGTCGATGCGGTGCGCTCGCTTTCCGGCAAATATAAGTACGGTTGGGAAACCGAGATCGAAATGGACTATGCCCCCAAGGGACTGTCCGAGGACATCGTCCGTCTCATCTCGGAAAAAAACGGCGAGCCGGAGTGGATGTTGGAGTGGCGCCTGCAAGCTTATGAGCGCTGGCTCAAGATGGACGAACCAGACTGGGCGATGATCAATTATCCCAAGATTGATTATCAGGAGCAGTACTACTACGCCAAGCCTAAGAGCATGGAAGAGAAGCCGAAGTCGCTGGATGAAGTTGACCCCAAGCTTCTGGAAACATATGCAAAACTTGGAATTCCGCTCAAAGAGCAAATGATCCTGGCGGGCGTTGAAGGAGCCGAAGACGCTCCTGCCGAAGGCCGCAAAGTTGCTGTAGACGCCGTGTTTGACTCGGTATCTGTCGGTACGACTTTTCAAGCCGAACTGAAAAAGGCAGGTGTGATTTTCTGCTCGATTTCGGAAGCGATAAAGGAGCACCCTGAGTTGGTTAAGAAATATCTGGGCTCGGTGGTTCCGCAGTCCGATAATTTCTTTGCAACGCTGAACTCGGCCGTCTTCACAGATGGGTCGTTTGTCTATGTGCCGCCGGGCGTGCGCTGCCCTATGGAGCTTTCCACGTATTTCCGCATCAACGCTGAAAACACCGGCCAGTTTGAACGCACGCTCATCATTTGCGACAATGACGCCTACGTGTCCTATCTAGAAGGCTGCACCGCGCCGCAACGTGACACGCACCAGTTGCACGCCGCTGTCGTAGAACTGGTTGCGATGGATGACGCCGAGATCAAATATTCGACTGTGCAGAACTGGTATCCGGGCGACGAAAACGGTAAGGGCGGAATTTACAACTTCGTCACCAAGCGTGCCGATTGTCGGGGCGACCGCTCGAAGGTAATGTGGACTCAGGTTGAGACCGGCTCCGCGGTTACCTGGAAGTATCCTTCTTGCATCCTGCGCGGTGAAGAATCCCAAGGCGAGTTCTATTCAATTGCCATCACTAACAATATGCAACAGGCTGACACCGGCACGAAAATGATCCACCTTGGCAAGAACACCAAGAGCCGGATCGTCTCGAAAGGCATCAGTGCTGGCAAGGCGCAGAACACCTATCGCGGCCTTGTTTCGATGCATCCGCGCGCCAAAAACTCGCGGAATTACACACAATGTGACTCGCTGCTGATCGGTTCGGAATGTGGTGCACACACGGTGCCTTATATCGAGGTGAAGAATAACTCTTCGCGCGTTGAGCACGAAGCCACCACTTCCAAAGTAGACGATGATCAGCTCTTTTATTGCCGCCAGCGTGGCATGGACGAGGAAGAGGCCGTCGCGCTCGTTGTAAACGGGTTCTGTAAAGAGGTGCTTCAGGCGCTTCCGATGGAATTTGCAATGGAAGCTCAACAACTTGTGGCCATCTCGCTTGAGGGTTCGGTAGGCTAGAATGATCCGCACGATTGTCACTTCAGCCGTTCTGACGGGCATTTTTTGCTCGGGTTTTGCTGTGGTCATTGACCTGGCGACTGACATGTTGGAACGCCAGCAGTTGATTATCGTGAGCTTCGCTTCGGGCTTTCTGGGCAGCCTGTTTGCGCAGACCGTTCTCAGCCGCTGGAAACAGAAATGACACCCTGGGGAGAGACCAAAATGATCGTAACCACCACGCCAACCATCAACGGCCATGAGATCAAGGACTACCGCGGCGTTGTCGTCGGCGAGGCCATCCTTGGGGCGAACGTGTTCCGCGATCTTTTCGCGCAAATCACCGATATCGTCGGCGGGCGGTCCGGTGCGTATGAGCAGGAGCTTGGCAAGGCGCGGGATATTGCTCTGCGTGAACTTGAAGAGCGTGCCGCGGACAAGGGTGCCAACGCGGTTGTGGGCGTCGATCTCGACTACGAAGTGATCAACAACATGCTGATGGTTTCGGCCAGTGGCACGGCGGTGGTGATCGACTAACATGCCTTTCGCACGCAATCATACCCACGCAAAACAGGTGAAACTCTTGAGTTTATCGTCGAAAAGCGACGAATTCTCCTTACAGTTGCCCTTCTTTCGTCACGAAGCGTTGGTTTTGTCCCCCTCAACTATTGAAGGGGATGCATTTCATGGCAACCGCGAAAGCAACACATCAGTCGTTCGAAGATCGGCTGAACCGGATCAACAAAGGCGCCGCCAACACAATGGGCGAGGTGCACATTGGTCCGCGCGACGAGCAAAAGGCGCGCGAGGGCAAGGCAACCAATACGGTGCGGCTGAAGTCCAAAAAGAAGAAGGTCAAAATCGGCCAGGGTTCGAACTGGGTTCTGGTCCCAGTGGCCATCGTTATCGGCGGCATGAGCGCGTTTGCAGGGCAGGCGGCAGCGTTCCACTTCTTCCAGGACGGTGGCTTGATGCCGATTACGCTTCCCGAGGCCGCATCCATGATCGAACCGCATCTGATCTATGCGCATCTGGTAATCGGCGGTATTCTCGCACTGATCTTCACATGGACCTTCGGCTTCAACGGCATGTTCCGCAAGCTGGCGGTGGCCGCAGGCTTTGGCGCGATGTTGTTTGGACACGTCCAGATGGTCGAGCGCTTCCCGGGCGTCCATGCGAACTTTTTCTCCGAAGCCTACGTGGCGGCGGCGATAGGCTAACCAGCCTACACTCGAGTCATTCTTACACATCCACTCAAGGGGCCCGCCTGACAGGCGGGGCCCTTTTCCTGTTTTGCGAGGCTAATAAATGCTAAAAATCAACAACTTGCACGTCAAACTTGAAGAAGAAGACAAGCAAATCCTGAAGGGCGTTAACCTTGAAGTTCCAGCGGGTGCTGTCCACGCGATCATGGGGCCAAACGGGTCAGGAAAATCGACGTTGAGCTACGTTTTGTCAGGAAAAGACGGCTACGAAGTGACCGAAGGGTCCGCCACGCTGGAAGGCGACGAAATTCTCGAACTCGACCCCGAAGAACGCGCCGCGATTGGCCTGTTCCTCGCGTTTCAATACCCGGTCGAAATTCCAGGCGTTGGCAACATGACGTTCCTGCGTACCGCTCTTAATGCCCAACGCAAGGCTCGCAGCGAAGATGAGTTGAGCGCGGCCGATTTTCTCAAGTTGATCCGTGAGAAGGCGAAGTCGCTGAAGATTGACGCGGACATGTTGAAGCGCCCCGTAAACGTGGGCTTCTCGGGCGGTGAGAAAAAGCGGAACGAAATCCTTCAGATGGCAATGCTCGAGCCGAAAATGTGTATCCTGGATGAAACCGACTCTGGTCTCGACGTAGACGCGATGAAGCTGGTCGCCGATGGCGTGAACGCGCTGCGCGGCGAAGGTCGTTCCTTCCTCGTGATCACCCACTACCAGCGCCTGCTCGACCACATCAAACCGGACGTGGTGCACATCATGGCCGAAGGGCGCATCGTCAAAACAGGCGGTCCTGAGCTGGCGCTTGAGGTCGAAAACAACGGCTACCACGACATTCTGGCGGAGGTTGCGTAATGGCTTTGCCTCAAGCAAAACTCGATGCAACCGAGGCGCGGCTTTCGCATCT
>JABDPD010000378.1 GCA_013042895.1 Boseongicola sp.
GGCCGGGCCTTCGGTGGTGTGACGGCTTGGCAGGTGAGATTTGTCTGTGATGGTCATTGGTTAGCCTCCCGGGATCGAACGCATGAGGGATAGGCGAGGCTTTCGGGCTCGGCAAGGCTTGGCAGGCAATTTAGTTGGTGGCCTGCGAGGATTTTCGGCGGGCGAGCAAGCGGATGAAGAGGAGGGCTGACGCGAGGAGGAAGCCGGGGAGAGGGAGAGGGACCGGAAGCGGGGGCTTTGTGTCGAGTGCAGGAAAGCCGCCGGGCTTGCGCGATTTTGTAGCTAAAGGTCCGTCTGGCGACCATGCGTGTGAGGCGGGGATGCAAAAGCCATTTTTGCGGCAGGTGCTTTTGGTATGGCGACCGCCGCAGTTCCCGGTGAGCGCGCAGTTTGGGCGTTGAGACTTATGATTGGTTGGAGCTTTTTGGGCGTTATAACTGGCGGTGTCAGAGCTGAAACCGCTGCCTTTTGGATGATGCGCAGCTGGAAGCGGGGCGGCTGCCAACATTACACACAGCGCCAGACCAAAGCCAAGGCAACGCATGAGGGTGGACATTCTGAGCATCATCCTTTCGAAGTCTGGTTGAAGGGTTTTGGTTAATTTTGCCTTAGCTTTCCTGACAGGTCGCACTGTTTATCCAAAAGGGACGCGTCGATTATTTGAGGTATCTACGTTTCAGACCGATGATTGCAGCAGCGTCGCAAAAGCCTGCACTCTGGCGGCTTGTGGCCGGTGTTGTGACGGCTGTTGCTTTGTTGTTTGCGTGGCTTTTTGGAACGGCCGTTGCTTTGTCTTTTGCGGAAGGGGTGAGTGTTTCCAGAGCTTTGAGGGCGGTATTCGATGGCGATCCTTCCTCGCCCGCGGGGGCGTTGAAGTTCCTTTTGATTGTTTCTGGGCTGGGGTTTTCAACAATTCTTGCAGCACGTTTGTGGCAGGGGCGGAGTGCCGGTTCGCTGATCGGGCCCGGTGCGCGGACGTTGCGTCATTTTGCGGCTGCGGCCTTGATCACTTTTGGTTTGGCCGGGTTGTCGATGCTTGTCCCAAGCCCGGTAGGGGCCGAGCTGGAACGCAATATGGAGGTTGCGGTCTGGCTCGGGTGGTTACCATTCACGGTCTTTGCGGTTGTGGCACAAAGCGGTGCGGAGGAAGTTTTCTTTCGGGGGTATCTACAAAGTCAGATAGCAGCGCGGTTTCGTAACCCTATGATCTGGCTTCTTCTACCTGCCCTTTTGTTTGGTGCGGCGCATTACTCCTCGGCGCTGCCATCAAAAGTGGCTTTGGCCTATTTCGCCTTTGCGGCGTTGTTTGGACTGCTGGCGGGGGACCTGACTGCGCGTACCGGAAGCATCGGTGCGGCCTGGGGCTTTCACTTCGCTAACAACATGATTGCGGTTGCCTTCATCGCCGTGGACGGCACGATAACCGGCCTTGGGTTGTTCCGATCGAGTGTGGGAATCGACGCGTTGGCAGACCTCAGCCCATGGTTACTGGCCGATTTGGGCGCGCTAATTCTGGTGTGGTGGTTGATTCGCCGGGTGCTTGACTGATTGCAATCGTCGCGCGTGCCAATTATCTGAGAGAAAACCCACAAAGGTTACGGGCACCGTATGAACTGGATTTCCAACTACGTCAGGCCAAAGATCAACTCGCTGTTCTCGCGTAGAGAGGTGCCGGAGAATCTTTGGACCAAGTGCAATGAATGTGGAACCATGCTGTTTCACCGCGAGCTGGCCGAAAACCTGAATGTGTGCACGAACTGCGATCACCATATGGGCATCACGCCGCGGGATCGGTTCCATGCCTTGTTTGATGAAGGCGTGTTTGTCGAAGTGCCAGTGCCAGCTCCGATCGTTGATCCGCTGCAGTTTCGCGATCAAAAGAAGTACCCCGAACGCCTGAAAACTGCCCAACGCGGAACCGGCGAAAACGAAGCGATGTTAGTAGCCGAAGGCGAAATGGGGCGGACACCTATCGTGGCGGCTGCACAGGACTTCAGCTTCATGGGCGGCTCTAAGGGCATGTATGTGGGCAACGCGATCATCGCGGCGGCTGAGCGTGCGGTTCACCTGAAGCGCCCTCTGATCCTGTTCTCGGCGGCTGGTGGCGCAAGGATGCAAGAAGGCATTTTGAGCCTTATGCAGATGCCGCGCACGACCGTGGCGGTGGAAATGCTGAAAGAGGCGGGCTTGCCGTATGTTGTGGTGCTGACGCATCCGACGACAGGGGGCGTGACGGCGTCTTATGCGATGCTGGGCGACGTACATATTGCCGAGCCCAACGCTCTGATCTGTTTTGCGGGACCGCGCGTAATTGAGCAGACGATTCGTGAAAAGCTGCCGGAAGGGTTCCAGAGGGCGGAGTATCTGTTGGATCACGGTATGCTCGATCGCGTGACGCATCGCCGTGAGATGAAAGGCGAACTGGTGGCCATTCTGCGGATGTTGATGGGAATGAGCCCTCCAGTGATGGGAGATCTGCCGTCTCCTGATGCAGTCGCAGATGAGGCCAAGGGCGAAAAAGTGGAAGGCTGACGTTTTCTGACCACGTGGCTTCGTCTTCGTGGTCCTGCCTCGGTCTGAAGTGGCCTTAACTATTCTTAACCTAGCTGCTGGAATTGCTGCCCATGACGCGAGACACGTCTGACGCCATCCTCAACCGGATGATGGCGCTCCATCCGAAAATCATCGACCTAACCTTGGATCGCATGTGGCGGTGCCTTGCGGCTGTCGGTGATCCGCATCTTGAAGTGCCGCCAGTCATCCATGTGGCCGGAACGAACGGTAAAGGGTCAACTCAAGCTATGATCCGTGCGGGTCTTGAGGCGGTGGGCCAGAGCGTGCATGCCTATACCTCACCTCACCTTGCGCGCTTTCACGAGCGTATCCGTGTCGCGGGAGAAATCATCAGCGAGGAACTTTTGTCGTCCTATCTGGATGACGTCTATGAGGCGAACGGTGGTGGCTCGATCACCTATTTCGAGATCACGACTGTCGCGGCTTTTCTGGCGTTTGCGCGTCAGCCCGCGGATTGGACGTTGCTCGAGGTCGGTCTTGGGGGGCGGCATGATGCAACGAATGTGATCGGGAGGCCTGAGTTAACGATCATTACCAAGGTCGATCTGGATCATCAGCAGTTTCTTGGCGAGACGATTCCCGAGATCACTTATCAGAAGGCTGGAATTATTAAGCAAGGTGTACCGGTCGTTGTAGGGCCTCAGCACGAGGCGGCGCTTGAGGTTATTGAGAAAGAAGCCATGAGGTTTTCCGCGCCGGTTATGGCCTACGGTCAAAATTGGCATGTAGGCGAGGAAAACGGGCGGCTGGTTTATCGGGACGACAACGGGCTTTTCGACCTTCCTTTGCCTAATCTGCGCGGACCGCATCAGATCGGGAACGCGGGCATGGCGATTGCCGCGCTTCGGCACCTCGGGTTTGGCGAAGATGCTTGCGAAGGGGCCGTGACACGCGCCTTTTGGCCGGCTCGGATGCAGCGCCTGAAGAAGGGTCCCTTGGTGGAACGCGCGCCGAAGGCCGAGCTCTGGCTGGATGGCGGGCATAATCCAGCGGCAGGCAAAGCCCTGGCTGAGACATTACGCGGATTGCCAAAGCGTGCGACGCATTTGATTTGCGGAATGCTGTCGACAAAAGATGTGGTCGGCTATTTGCGTCCGCTTGCCGCAGAGGCAGAGAGCCTGCACGCTGTTGCGATTCCGGGTGAGGCGGCGACCCTGCCTGCGGAAGATACGGCTGAAGCTGCGCGGGACGTAGGATTTGACACTAAGGTATCCGCGTCTCTCGATGAGGCGATGGCCGATATTCTGGCAGCTGAGCCGGACGCACGCATTTTGATTTGTGGCTCGCTTTATCTGGCTGGTGCGGTGTTACGAGAGAACGGATAGCCTTTCCGGCCTCCCGAAACCTTGCCAAGTGGCGGCCGCAGGCGTAGCACGAAGCAAGATTATTCCTCGGGGGAAATGATGCCTGACGATCCACAAACCCTTGTGTCCACTGAGTGGCTGGAACAGCACCTGAACGATCCTGATCTCAGGGTGTTTGATGCGTCTTGGTATCTTCCGAATTCCGGTCGTGATCCAAAGGCAGAGTACGAGCGTGGGCATATCCCCGGCGCCCGGTTCTTCGATATTGATGAGATCAGTGATCAACGCTCCGAGATGCCTCACATGGTGCCGCCCGTCGAGAAGTTCATCTCGCGGATGCGCGCTATGGGTGTGGGGGATGGGCATCAGGTTGTTGTCTATGACGGAGCAGGGCTCTTTTCGGCCGCGCGGGTGTGGTGGCTTTTTCGGCTGATGGGAAAGACAGATATCGCCGTGCTGGATGGCGGTTTTCCGAAATGGATCGCGGAAGGTCGACCCACGGAAGATATGGCGCCGATTATGCGCGATCGGCACATCACAGTGACGCGCCAGAACCATCTTGTGCGCGATGTCACCCAGGTAGCTTCGGCGGCGAAATTGGGAGATCACGAGATCATTGACGCCAGGGCGCCGGAGCGGTTCCGCGGCGAAGCACCTGAGCCTCGTGAAGGACTGCGTTCGGGGCATATTCCGGGCTCGAAGAATGTGTTTTTTAAGACGCTTCTGACGGAAGCGGGGACATTGAAGTCCAATGATGAGCTGCGGGCAGCGTTTGAGGCGGCAGGTGTAGATTTGGCCAAGCCCGCGATCACGACTTGTGGATCCGGTGTGACGGCGGCTGTCTTATCGCTTGCACTGGAACGGATTGGGCATCGGCAGCATTCGCTTTATGACGGGTCGTGGTCCGAGTGGGGCATGTACGACGATCTGAAAGTTGAGACCGGATGACGTTGCAACGCGCTGGTACTGAGGTTCCCTATACAGTGACGTATCTGGAGATGAACGAACGGCCGAGTTGGGATTGGCCGCATCTTCCGGTGGGCGCGACTGTTTCGCTTTTGCACGCCGAAGCGCCTCCGGTTTGGTTTTTTCTATCGCTCTATGATGCCGTGGGGAGAGACTACGCCTGGGAGGACATCCACAAGCGCGAGCATGACGATATACAAAGCTGGCTTGCGTCAGATACGATGTCTTTGTTCGTTCTTTACGGACATGGCTGGCCTCAGGGGTTTTTCCTGTTGGAGGAAGCCGGTGAAGGCGTCGTGGATATCGCGTACTTCGGGATGGTTCCGGAAGCGGTTGGGCGTGGGCTTGGCAAGTGGTTGTTGCGCACGGCAATTTTGACCGCCTGGGACCGGCCCGGAACGAAGAAGCTGACCGTGAATACCTGCACACTGGACCACCCGCGTGCCTTGCAAACTTACCAAAAGAGCGGTTTCACACCTGTGCGCCGCGAAGATCACATTCGAATTTTGTCGCGTGACCGTGACCTGTCGCGCATTCCATCCTGAGGACCTTTGCTATGCTGACCAACCTGACACCGCAGCCCGCCGATAAAATTCTCGCCCTTGTACAGATGTTCAAAGACGATCCGCGTGAGACGAAGATTGATCTTGGGGTTGGCGTTTACAAAAACGCGGAAGGAGTGACGCCGGTGATGCGCGCGGTGAAGACCGCTGAGCGGCGTATTCTGGAGAGCCAAGAGACGAAGGCTTATACGTCGCTTGCGGGCGATCCTGCATTTGCGAGTGCGATGAGGAAGCTGATCCTCGCGGATAGCGTCGACGCAAGCCGTGTTGCGGCGGTTGCGACGCCCGGAGGCACAGGCGCGGTACGTCAGGGGCTGGAATTGATGCAGTACGCGGACCGTGCCTCGACGATCTGGATTTCCAACCCGACCTGGCCGAACCATCCGTCGATCATCAAGTATCTCGGCGTTCCGATGCGGGAGTATCGTTACTTCGATGGTGCAACGCGCGGCGTCGATTTCGCGGGTATGATGGACGATCTGAAGGATGTGAAGCGTGGTGATCTAGTGCTCTTGCATGGCTGTTGTCACAATCCGACGGGTGCAAACCTAACGGCGGAGCAATGGGACGCAGTTGTAGAATTGCTCGAGCGGACTGGCGCGGTGCCGTTCGTGGACATTGCGTATCAGGGCTTTGGCGACGGTCTTGAAGAAGATGGCTATGGGACGCGGCTTTTGGCGTCGAAACTGCCTGAGGTCATTATTGCAGCGAGTTGTTCGAAGAACTTTGGCGTGTATCGCGAGCGGACGGGGCTTTTGATGGCGATTGCGCCAGAGGAGAAGTCCAAGGCATCGGCGCAGGCAACGTTGCAGTTTCTCAACCGTCAGAACTATTCGTTCCCGCCTGATCATGGCGCGCGCGTTGTGACGACGATTTTGGACGATGCAGATTTGCGTGCTGATTGGCAGGCGGAATTGGAGGACGTGCGCGAGGGCATGTTGAAGTTGCGGACGCAGCTCGCGGATGCTTTGCGGCAGCGGACGAACTCGGATCAATTTGACTTTATCGCTGACCATAGGGGTATGTTCTCGCGGCTGGGAGCGACACCTGAACAGGTCGTCGAGATGCGTGAGAAGTTCGGGATTTATATGGTTGGCGACAGCCGAATGAACATTGCCGGATTGAATGAAACAACCGTTCCCATTCTGGCGGACGCTATCGCCGCTACTGGCGTCTAAACAAAAGAAACGGCCCCGGAACCGGGGCCGTTTCTCTTTGGATTTAAGAAGCCTATTCGCCGGCGATCCGCTGCGTTGGATTGAAGCGGGTGCTGGCGGGCACGGTGAACTGACCGCGCTGGAGCTTGTGGATTTTACCCTGTCTTAGAAGCTGACCGAACGACCGCAAGCCCGCTTCGCGGCTGACTTCTAATGCCGGATCAACCCGCGCGACGCGTTTCATGATTTCGGGACGCGAGAAGTGGGGCTGACCTTCAACGAAGGCCGTATAGGCAGCTGCGGCCTCCAGAAGGTCGGGAAGTTCGTGGGCGCCCATATTGGCGGCAAACTCGCGGAAGTTTGAGGCTTCTGCCATGGTGTCTTCGCTGACGGCGACGCGACGCGGCGTTGGATCCGGTGTCGGTTCGCTGGCGGTTTCGTCTTCGTCAACGCGTTGGGAAGATACGAGGACCAAAGGTGCCGGGCGCGCGGCCTCTTCTGCCTTTGTGACGTCAGAGAAGCTTGGGCGGCGCGTCATCGCGCGCGTCAAATCCTGTCGGTAGGCGTTCTGGTCTTCCGCTTCCTGCTCGTCGCGCGGAATGATGCGCGACAGGATGCGGTCTGCCTTGGTAGCGGCGACTGCGGCGCGCATTTGGCTGATCACACGGCGACGGCGGATGCCGTCATCTTCGTTGAACTTCTGGTCGGTTTCCTGAAGGAGGCGACCGACGTTTCCATTTGAGTCTGACAGAGGTTCAAGCGGTTTGGAGGGCTTGCGCTGTGTATCGGTCGCCTCGGCGATCTGGATGTCTTCGGGCTCGTCTTCCTCGTAAGCCTCATCCTCGTCGAGTTCTGCGACCGTGTCTCCTTCGGTCGCTTCCTCAGCGTTGTTTGATGTGTTCGCAACCTTGGCGGCAACATTGGCAATGGCGGCGTTTAGGGTTGCGTCGAAGTCGTCTTCGTCGTCAGAATCTTCTGTGGTGTCTTCAGTAACGTCTTCGGGGATTTCGCCGACGTCTTCAGGGATTTCGGCGTCGTCTTCCAAATCGTCATCGAAGTCATCATCGAACTCGTCGGCCGCATCGTCAGCCTGCGCCATTTCAAGCGCGTCGTCTTCAACAGCTTCAACTTCCGATACGTTGTCTTCTTCAGCCTCGCCTTGCTCATGGCTTTCAGCGGCGACGATGGAGGCGATCAGCGAAGTATCAGGATTTTTGCCGGCGTCCTCGCTGAGGGTCAGAGCAGAGTCTTGTTCGCCTTCCTCGATGAGTTCTTCGCTGCCCTCGACGAAATCTTCAGTAGCGTCGTCTTCATCGGCGAGGTCCGCGGTGATCTCGGCAATGGTTCTGCTGAGCGCGCGTTGGCGGAGTTCGGGTTTTTCGGTTTCGGCCCCGGCCTCGCTCTCCGGGGCGTCTTCAAAAGCCGAGTTGTCTTCCTCGGGTTCGATGGTGCGAGACACAACAGCGCGAATGCGGCGCAGTTTCTCGGCCACGCTTTCGGCGGGCATTTCGGTGTTGGCTGGTGCGGCGGAGGTGTCAACGGTCAGAACGTCCTCGGGCTCATCAGCCATGAGGTAGTCGTCGTCAAATGCGAGGGGACCGCTTTCGAGAACTTCAGCGTCATCTGCGGTGTTGTCTACCTCCACCGGCTCCTGAACTGTAGGTGCCTCCGGTGTTGATGCATCCGGAGCGGGCGTTTCTTCGGCTTCGTCCACTTGACGAAGGGCAAGACCAGAGTCCCCAACGCGGGCTTCCACGCGGCGCTGAACTTCTTTTTGGGCGATGTTCTGGAGCATTTCGACATCGGGCGTCGGAGGCTCGGCGCCGAAGTAGCGGTCATCGGCAGCGAGGTCACGGAAGTACTCAGCAATCCCGCGCATGGTGCCAAACGGGTCGTCGAACCCCTCCAGCGTACAGCTGAACGTGCCGTAAGAAACGGTCAGTATTTTGTTCGAACCAGTCATTTCGGGTCGCTTTCTCCCTTATCCAGCAACAATGTGTTTACCAAGAACGGGGTCGGAAATAGGGATACTCCTAAGGA
>JABDPD010000093.1 GCA_013042895.1 Boseongicola sp.
CTTTTGAAGCGTCGATCCGACCAGAGACCAAGTTGATCCTGATCGAGACGGTGTCGAACCCTACGCTCCGAGTTGCAGACGTGGATGGGATCATTGCGTTGGCGAAGTCGCGCGGGATATTGGTGGCTGTTGATAACACCTTTCCGACGCCGCGCGGTTGTCAGCCGTTGGCTCGCGGAGCGGATATTGTGATCCATT
The DNA here is from genome assembly GCA_013042895.1 of Boseongicola sp. Lineage (GTDB taxonomy): Bacteria > Pseudomonadota > Alphaproteobacteria > Rhodobacterales > Rhodobacteraceae > Boseongicola. The sequence continues at coordinate 199 of JABDPD010000093.1, forward strand.
CGGTGACCAAGTTGATGGCGGGGCATTCCGATGCGACGCTCGGCTATGTGGCGGCGCAGGACCCGGCCCTGGCGGAGCGGTTTTTGACATTGGCCGTTAGCATGGGATTCACAGCATCGCCGTTTGATTGCTGGTTGGCCGAACGCGGGCTCTATTCTTTCGATTTGAGGTATGATCGGTGCACGACGACGGCGGCGCGGTTGAGTGACGCCCTAGCGGGGATGCCGGGTGTTGTTCGGGTGCTTTATCCGACGCGAAGCGATCATCCGGATCACAATCGGAGCATCTCGCTCTTAGGGGGCGAGGGCGGTCATATGGTGAGCTTTGAGTTGGCTGGTGGTCGGGCGCAGGCGAATGCATTTGTGCGCGCCGCGGAAGGTTTGAACTTTGCCCCGACGCTCGGAGACATTGCGACCACGATTAGTCATCCCGAGACTTCATCGCATCGAGCACTAACTCCGGAAGCGCGCTCCGCGATCGGGATTTCGCCTGGGTTTTTCAGGATTTCGGTTGGCTGTGAGGCGCCTGACGCTCTAATTGAAACATTGGAGAAAGCCGTCCGCGCAGCGTCTCAGGTCTGATCAGGGGTCCACAAGGATTGCAAAGTCGAGACCCGGGCATAGGCCACGAATTTCGCGTTCTACCATGCTTGGATTTGGAAGTTCGCGCGAGACGGCTCGGTAACGCCCCTTAAATCTGTGGCTGCACAGAATTTGCGCAAGGTCGATACAATCAAAGCGTCTCGACAGGGCGGGCGAGATAACAACGGTTGGGCAAAGGTGCTCGAGAAGCGTTTCGTTCACCTCGTTGATCGAGACGAATTGTACGCCTTCGGCGCGAGGTATCGTTTGTCCGCTTTGTTGCCATTCGTCAGGTTCACCAACCGCGAGAATGGCAACTGTCTGATCCTCCAATCCACTTATGGAGGCGACATTTAGTCGACTTAGTTTCGTTTGTTCCCAGCTCATTCTTCAGCTTTCCGTCTTTTTGACAGTTTATGCAGGCAGAATCGGGGTAATTTCGAAACTGCTACAACCTGAGGTAAGCAAAGAATAGAAAATTGAAACACCCAAGGGTGAAGAAAACGTGAACAGTACACGCTACGGTTGAAAATGATGCTTTAGACGTGGCTTTACAAACCGCGCTCCGAACGTGACAAGCCATAGTTATATGGGCGTTAACCATAACTCTCGATCCTGAGGAAAAAATACGTGCAAGAGTATGTTGATGCGTTACCGCTGCCTGCGTTTGTGATTGGAGAAGATGAACTTTTGGTTGCGGCCAATGATGCGGCGCTTGAGCTTTTTGGGCCGGGTGTCATGGGACGGCATTACATAACTTCTTTTCGCCAACCTTCCTTGCTGGATGCAATTGAACAGGTTCTGTCGGACGGCGTGCCACGGATTGCACGGTATCTGTCCACGGAGACCCAAGGTGACAAGACATGGGCTGTGCATCTGGCGTTGATGGGCGAGGGGCGCCCCCTGCTAATCACGTTTGAAGACCAAACAGCGGTGGAAGCGGCCGGCACAATGCGGCGGGATTTCGTAGCGAACGTGAGCCATGAGTTGCGCACGCCTTTGACGGCTTTGATCGGGTTCATCGAGACACTGCGTGGCGCTGCCAAACACGATCCGGCAGCGCAGGAACGGTTTCTGGAGATAATGGACCGGGAAGCGGCGCGAATGAACAGGTTGGTTGAGGACCTGATGTCACTCAATCGGGTCGAGGCGACCGAGCGGATGCGACCTTCGGATCAGGTTGATTTGGCGGCGGTCGTGCGCTCGGTTGCCGTTGCTTTGAAGCCCTTGGCGGATGAGCGGGGCATGACTATTCTGCGAGACCGCTTGGACGGGTCAACGATGTTGTCGGGAGATGCAGATCAGCTTGCGCAGGTGTTTACCAATCTGGTGGAAAACGCGTTGAAGTATTCGGGACGGGGCGAAACGGTGACACTGTCCTTAAACACAATTGTGAACCACCCAATGACGCGTGGACCTGCGGCCAGTGTCTCTGTCCGTGACACCGGAGCAGGTTTTGATCCGGGTTTGATTCCCCGCCTGACCGAGCGATTCTATCGTATCGACAGCCATAGATCGCGGGAGCTTGGTGGCACCGGTCTTGGCTTGGCGATTGTGAAGCACATTGTCAACCGTCATCGTGGCCGACTTCGTATTGAGAGCACACCTGGTGAAGGCTCTGTTTTTACTGTGATTTTGCCGATGGAGAGTGCGGGCTAAGGC
>JABDPD010000382.1 GCA_013042895.1 Boseongicola sp.
ACCTTACTGCCCGAGTTTGCTGAGAGTGCATGGCAAGGGCCAAATGGGCCAATCTTCGTTGCACGCTACGAAGTCACGATACGCGAGTGGAACAGATGCGTAGAACACGGCGCATGTGTCATTTCGATCAAAACCCGACCTGGGTTTGATCCGGCCAACACTCCAGCCACAGGTTTGAACTGGCTGGACGCACAGGCGTATGTTGGCTGGGTCAACGAGACTTCAGGTCACCCGGTTCGCCTGCCAACCATGGCAGAATGGTCCGGGATTGCTGCCAATGTCTTACCAGAAAAACCGGACCCGATCTTTTCAGATCCTGCCCTATCGTGGGCATCTGCCTACCTGACTGACCTCGACTACCCTCGCGCGTTGAAACCCAGCGGGAGTTTCACAGTATCTCCGGAAGGCATCGCTGATCTTGACGGTCCCGTATGGGAGTGGACGGCAGATTGCTATGACGCGAGCGTACCAAACACGCGGTGCGCTGCATTCTTCGCCGGCGGTCTGCACGAGTCAGTTCTGTCTGCCCTGACGCGCGATCCCGCAAGAGGAGGCTGCGCAGTGGGCGCGCCCCCAGCCCATCTTGGCTTACGGCTCGTGAGTGATCGCAAGCCTCCACGTTTGTCGACCCGATAAATGATACTCTAAAAGCGCAATAGACGCAGCGACAGGGCTCTGGCCGTTGGCCGCAATCCATGATCGGACGGGTATCTATGTCCTTGAGCGGATGCCGAAGGCGTATTTCAAAAAACGCGGACCAAAAGAATAATGAATGTCCGTCCGGAAATCGCAAACGAACTGCAGGCCAGCTCCGTCAGCACAGCGGAATTCCAAGTCCTACCCAACCTCAAACCGGATGATACAACGCCCGGCGGTATAAGTGCCATGTCGCATGCCCAAGCACCGGCAGCGCCACAAACAAACCCAAAAACAAGGGCAGCATCGCCACAAACAGCAGCCCTGCAATAATCACGGCCCACATTCCCAACACGACCTTGTTTTTCGATACAGTCCGCAAACTGATCAGCATCGCCGTCACAAAGTCGATCTCTTTGTCTACCAGCAAAGGCAAAGACATCACCGCCACCCCGTAAACCAGAAATGCAACAGCCGCTCCGACCACCGTTTGCATCGCGATCATCGCCATGCCGTTGGTTGTGAAATAAATCTCATAGGACGTGCTCACATTCGTCAGCGCTGACATGCCAAAGAACATCGCGAACGTCATATGCGCGAAAAAGCTCCAGAACAGGAAGATCAGCGTCAGGATCACCCCAATCCAAGGCAATTGCCGCGTGCGCTCGCGCCAGACCACGCTCAAAACCTCTTGTCGATCTAAGGGCTCGTCCGCCTCAATTCGACGGCTCACCTCGTAAAGCCCCACAGCCGCAAAAGGCGCGACCAGCGGAAACCCGAGCGCAAATGCCAGCGTCCAAATGAACGTCCCCGCCCCAATCCAAAACAGCCCAAGCCCGGTGGCAACATAAAATGCAGAAAACGCCAGCCCGAATCCCGGCGCGCGGCGGAAATCATGAAGTCCCGCCTTCAGCGAAGACCAAAGTTCCGTAAAAGTCACTTCCCCAATCTCCGGGATCGGCGACGCTTCAATCCGTTCGATATTCGTATCTGTCATACGTGCCCCCGTTCTCGCTCTGAACAATACTCAGAGATTTTTCACTTTGTGACCTGCGCGCTCGAAAACTGCGCCGGATCCATTCCAACGTAAGTACACCATTTTCCGGGTAACATATCCAGCTTTGCACAAAGCGCCATCGAGGCTCCATTCTCGGCTCTAACACCTGTCGTAAACCTCGAAATGCCATAGTCCTCGTGAAAGGAAACCATCGCCTGCGCGCCCAAAATCAGTGCGATCTTGCGCCCGCGCCATTCTGGCAAAGTTGAAAGCATTCCCCAGAATGCGTGGTCGGCGCGCCGCGAACTGAAATGAAAGTTCTCAATCGCCGCAGCACATGAAACCGCGCGCCCACTAGCTTTGTCTTTCGCAACCAGAAACACGCCCCTTCGCATCTCACCACTCAGGACAGAGGCCGGCGGAGGCAGTACGCCTCCGTCAATCGCAACCTCGGCAAAGCTCTCCAAGTCCCGCTCAGAACTGTTCGGACCAAGCCGTATCACGTCAAGGTCACCGCCAAGATCAAAACGCGACAGAATCCTCCGCGCCCGCGCTAGCGTGTCGCCCTCGCTTATTACATATTCGAAACGATCAGCGCGAAATCCCGCGTTCAAAAGAGCGGTCTCAACACTCTCCTCATTGGCGACTGGAATCCAGTAGACAGGGCAAGCGCCTTGCAGCCGAATGAGGTTGAAAAACTTTTACAGATCGCCCGTTTGATAGTCCGCCAGTGAGACATACCTGCCGTACCACGCAAGGTCCGGATCGTGGTTTACAATGCTGAAAAGGGCTTTCGCACGACGCGTCACGAGCTGCACATCGGGTGGGCCGAAGTACTTGTCCTCCATATGTCACCCCCTTTGGACTATGCTGCCCCGTCTTCGATCCCGGAATCAAGCAGCACAACGCACGCAGCCTTAACAAAGGAACACCAAGTTAAGGCACCGTACGGTCGCACCGACGCAATACCGACGTGATACCGACGCCATACAGACGTTTAAGAACGCCCCGTAAGTCTTTGATTTTTTGATACGGTTAATGCACGACGCTTTATCGCGCTATCAATCGTCGCCCTGTGCCTCAGCGCGCCCCATCCCAGAGACACCCATCGCAAGTGTCGCCGCCATCAGACCATCCAGATCACCATCAAGAACGCCCGATGTATCACTGGTCTCAAAGCCTGTGCGCAGGTCCTTCACCATCTGATAGGGCTGCAAGACATAACTGCGAATTTGGTTGCCCCACCCCGCATCGCCCTTGTTTTCATGGGCCTCCTGAATAGAGGCCGTACGCCGCTCCAGCTCCATCTGATAGAGCCGTGATTTCAATGCCTTCATCGCAATATCGCGGTTCTGGTGCTGCGATTTCTCCGAGCTGGTCACCACGATATTCGTCGGAATATGCGTAATCCGTACCGCGGAATCCGTCGTGTTCACGTGCTGACCACCTGCCCCGGACGACCGGTAGGTATCAATTCGGATATCGGCAGGGTTCACATCGATCTCAATATTGTCATCCACCACCGGATAAACCCAAACTGAAGAGAACGACGTATGTCGTCTGGCGGCGCTGTCGTAGGGCGAAATGCGCACCAATCGGTGCACCCCGGACTCCGACTTCAACCAACCGTATGCGTTGGGCCCCGAAATCTTGTAGGCCGCTGATTTGATACCAGCTTCTTCACCTGGACTCTCCGACTGCAGCTCGACTTTATATCCATGCGCCTCCGCCCATCGGACATACATCCGCGCCAGCATCGACGCCCAGTCACAGCTCTCCGTGCCGCCCGCGCCCGAGTTGATCTCGAGGAAAGTATCATTGCCGTCCGCTTCGCCGTCGAGAAGCGCTTCAATCTCAGCCTGAGCCGCGCGTTCCTGCAAGGATTTCAATGCCGATTCAGCCTCGGAAACGATCTCTGCGTCTTCTTCCATCTCGCCCATCTCAATAAGCTCGATATTGTCGGACACCTCCTGTTTCATCTTGGAATACCGATCCATCGCATCAACCAGCATTTGCCGCTCTCGCATCAGCTTCTGCGCCCTCTCAGGATCGTCCCAAAGGTTGGGATCTTCTGTCATCGCATTGAACTCTTCCAAGCGATGCGGCGCAGTCTCCCAATCCATGCGCTGCGCCAGAAGTACTAGCGATTTTTCAATCGCAGCAACCGTGTTTTCGGTGTCAGCGCGCATGTGGGAATTACTCCGAGGATTAACGACCACAAACCTCTATCAACGGCCCGAGCGGCCTTCAAGCACCGCTGACACCTCGCGCCTGTCGCCGCTTGTGCATACGAAACAGCAGTGGCGCCAGTCCCCACTCGTAAACAACGTGGGCCACGTGCCGCACGACTGGCAATCCGACCAACCGCGCCAACCACGCAAACCCAGGCGTCTCACGCCAGAGCACCAAAAACGCCTCAACCCCGGCCAGCATTTCACCGTCTCGCATCACATAAAGCCGTCGCGCCGCCTGATCCGCACTCAGTCCATAGGCCTGCAAGTTCGCGGCGTTCAAATCCACAAACCCAAGCGTGCCATCCATCGCCTCAACTCGCCCGCGATACATTTCGATCTCGCGCGAACAAATCGGACAATCGCCATTAAAAATAACTGTAGACTTGTGCTTCATGAACCAGACTTAACCCGACGAGGCAGAACGCCCAGCCTCGCGCGACAATCCGCCCCGCTTCATCTTATTGGAACTTCCTCAGGGATCTTTTTGGGCAGAGCACCCATGCGCATATTCGCTCAGTATAGCCCGCCGGAGGAAATCTCTCCCGCCGTCGTCTGCCCCGGCACCACTGGCGCAAGCCCTTCGCCGGTCGTTTCTTGGGACTGCCCAAGCCCGGTGACCGTTCCACCAGTCACCAAGGGAAGGTTCGCTCCCATCGCAAAGCCACCATCAAAGGTGATCCCAAAGACCGGCTCTTCACCTTCGCGGAAGTACTCAGCCACCACAGCCTCGCCAATCGCATCGTCAGGTAGCCGCGCGCCGGTGAAGCGATCAATCTTTATGAACCGCCCACCACGCGGCACTTCAAACCGACCGGCTCCATATTTCTCGAGCGCTTGCTTCATAAACGACTGGAAAACCGGCCCACACATTCCACCGCCAGACGCCCCCGTCCCCAAAGGTTCAGGCAGGTCGTATCCAATATAGCACCCGGCCGCGATATTCGACGTAAAGCCCACAAACCAAACATCGCGCGCATCATTCGTCGTCCCCGTCTTTCCGGCTGTCGGCACACCTAAGTTCACCGTTCCAGAAGCCGTCCCACGCTCTACAACACCCCGCATCATCGAAGTCAGTTGATAGGCCGTCACAGGATCAATGACCTGCCAACGATCTGTTTTGATCTGCGGCAACTCCCCTACCGGCAAATCATAGGTCGAACACTCCTCGCAGATCCGGTCATCATGACGATAAATTGTCGTCCCCCAACGGTCCTGCACACGGTCCACCAGCGTTGGTTCAACCCGCTCTCCACCATTGGCAAACATCGCATATGCCGAGACCATCTTGAACAATGTCGTTTCCTGACTGCCCAATGCATTCGCCAGAAACGGCTCCATTCCGTCGTAAACGCCAAACCGTTCAGCATATGCTGCGACAGTTCGCATGCCTACTTCTTCAGCCAATCGTACCGTCATCAGGTTCCGTGAACGTTCGATCCCGGTTCTGAGCGGTGTCGGCCCATAAAACTGGTTGGAGGCGTTCTTGGGCCGCCACACGCGCCCACCGCCAATATCCACTTCAATCGGCGCATCAATCAAAATCGTCGCTGGCGTGAACCCGCTGTCGAGCGCCGCCGCATAGACAAAAGGCTTGAACGACGATCCCGGTTGGCGAGTCGCCTGCGTTGCACGATTGAACACCGAATGCTGATACGAAAATCCACCCTGCATGGCGATGACACGGCCATTGTTGACATCCATAGCCATGAAGCCGCCCTGCACGCCCGGGATTTGGCGCAGCGAGAACACCGGGTCCTCCTCCGAGCCACCCTCATGGCGCACATGGATTACATCGCCCACGCTTAAGATATCGCGCGGGTTCGAGGCCCCGCGGATCCAGTTAAGATCGGCAGGCTTGATGAAATGCCCGTCAACGCCGTTGGCCCAACCCTCAATACCGATCCGCGCAACGGTGTCGCGCAACTCCAGCACAACGGCTGGATACCAACCGTCAATGTCGCGCGGCACAAGCGTTTCCGCCAAAGCCTGACGCCAGGCTGCCGCACCATCTTCGCCTAAACCGCTCAGAGCATCCGGCTCAATTTGCGCAGATGCACCGCGCCATTCACCCTGCGCGCGGTCATACTTTTCCAAAGCCTCGCGCAACGCCATCGCGGCTGCATCCTGCATCTCGGGATCAACTGTTGCCCTCACAGTCAGACCAGCAGATTTGAAGCCCGCGTCTCCAAAATCCCGACTCAGCTGGCGGCGAATCTCATCTGTAAAGTAGTCCCGCGGCGGAAGCTTCTTGCGAAACCCCTCATAGTCCCCGTTCTGCACGGTCGCCAAAGGGGCGGTGCGGGCGATCTCTAACTCATTCTCCGTCAGATACCCATTCTGGTACATCTCGCGCAGCACGAAGTTTCGGCGCTCTGTCGCGCGCTCAACCTGCAAGACCGGATGATAATCGTACGGCGCCTTTGGTAGGGCCGCCAGGTATGCTGCATCCTGAGCGTCCAGCTCGGCCAGTGTCTTGTTGAAATACGTTTGCGCCGCTGCAGCCACCCCGAATGAGCGGAACCCCAGATCAATCTCGTTAAGGTAGATCTCCAAAATCTTGTCGCGATCCAGAGAGTTCACCATCCGATTGG
>JABDPD010000404.1 GCA_013042895.1 Boseongicola sp.
TAGTATGCCAGTTGTCGCAGATGAGATTGAAGGCTTCGCAGGGCCATTGGCCGGAGTTCTGGCGGGTATGGATTGGGCTGCATCCAAGGGAGCGGAGCACATCGTGACAGCAGCGGCGGATACGCCGTTTTTTCCGGCTGATCTGGTGCCTCAGCTTCAATTGGCCGCCGAGTCGCAAATGAAGCCGATTGCACTCGCACGCACCGACAACGGGCGGCATCCGACGTTCGGGCTTTGGCCGGTTTCCCTGCGCGATGATTTGCGGGAGGCGTTAGGCGACGGAGTGCGAAAAGTAGTCCAATGGACGGACGTCCATGGAACGGCGATGGCGGATTTTCCGACCGGGCGATTTGATCCTTTCTTCAATGTGAACACGCCTGAGGACTTGGCGTTGGCAGAAGGTTATGCGTCATGAAGGTTTGGGGCGTGGTTGGTTGGAAAAATGCAGGTAAGACCGGCTTAATGGAGCGTTTGGTCGCAGAATTTGTTCGCCGGGGCATTTCGGTCTCGACGATCAAGCATGCGCATCATGCGTTCGATGTGGATCAGCCGGGCAAAGACTCACACCGACACAGGGTCGCAGGGGCGAGCGAGGTCTTACTGAGCTCGTCCGGGCGCTGGGCTCTAATGGCTGAATTGCGCGGATCCGAGGAGCCGGGTTTGGAGGCGCTTCTGGCTAAGTTAACGCCTGTCGATTTGGTTCTGGTCGAAGGGTTCAAATCCTCGTCGCATCCCAAGGTCGAAGCGCATCGCCGGGAAACCGGAGCGTCGCTATTGGCGCCCGATATGCCAAGCGTAAGGGCGATCGCGTCTGATTGTGGAGCGCAACATGGGGAACTTAAGGCGTTCGAGCTGGACGACACAGTGGCGATAGCGGACTTCATCGCAGCGGAGTTAGAGTTGTGACGGCATGGGACAGCTTTGTTGTTGTCGATTGGTCTGGCGGCAATGACACTGGAGCGAAGCCGCGCAAGGATGCGATCTGGGCTGGAGCAGTATTGGGCGGTGTTGAGCAGGAGCCGGTTTACTTGCGCAATCGCGCGATTGCTTTCGACTGGCTGTGTAATCTGATCTCGACCGAACGTGCAAAAGGGCGTCGGCTGATGATTGGTTTTGATTTCCCCTTTGGATATCCGATGGGTTTTGCCGCGGCATTGGTCGGTTCGGGCGAGCCATTAAAGCTTTGGGATTGGTTTGCCGAGAATCTTATGGATGCTCCGGACAGCAACAGTCGCTTTGAGCTCGCCGGCAAGATCAATGCAATGTGGCCAGGTGTTGGGCCGTTTTGGTTCAACGGAACGTCGAACGATATCCCTCATCTCCCGCGCAAGGGGCGCGATCGAACCAGCGATCATGGAATGAAAGACCGGCGGCGGGTCGAGACTCGTGCTAAAGGCAGCTTCACCTGCTGGCAGATGGGCGGCACGGGAGCGGTTGGCGGGCAGATCATGACCGGGATGGCGACGTTGTCGAAGGTGCGGGCCGCATTTCGCGATGACGTTCGGGTTTGGCCATTTGAGGCACTGACAAAACCGGTGGCGTTTGTCGAAATCTGGCCGTCACTGATTGCTGCTGAGGTTGCCGCGTCTGGGGATCCAATCAAGGACCGAGGTCAAGTTCGGCTTCTCGCGCGTGCGTTGTCTCGCTTGGCAGAAGACGATTTGCGGCGCATGCTGAGTGTGGATGAACCGGAAGAGGGATGGATCTTGGGAGTGGGTGAAGAACAGGTCTTGCGGGATGCGCTGACGGACGATCTGCGCCCTCCGCGTCTCAAAGACGATTGCTTCGCCTTGCCGCCGGGTGTGGACTGGACACCGGTAGATGAAGCTTTAGAGCGTTTGAAAGCCAACCTTCAACCGGTGGCCGTGGCGGAAAAGGTGCCTTTGGGTGAGGCCCTGGGGCGTGTTCTGGCGCGTGATGGCATTGCTTTGAGGGCCAATCCTCCGGCTGCAAACTCCGCCGTTGATGGCTATGGCTTTGCGCATTCTTCCACCGGATCGGGTGATCAGGTGTTGCCACTCATTGAAGGCCGTGCGGCTGCGGGCGCGGCTTATGATGGGTCGGTGCCGCATGGAGCTGCCATCCGGATACTCACGGGCGCGGTCTTGCCCGAAGGAGTGGATACGGTAGTTCTTGAGGAGGACACGACATCAGACGGCAGGCGGATTGCCTTTCAAGGGCCAGTTAAGGCGGGCGCCAACGCGCGGAAAGCTGGCGAAGATGTCTCTGCTGGGGACGTCGCCGTGGTGGCGGGTCAGCGACTCGGGCCTGCTGAGATCGCTCTCATGGCGGCTACGGGTCTGCGCGATGTCGAGGTTTATCGGTCTTTGCGCGTTGGTGTCTTGTCAACAGGCGACGAAATCGTCGAAGCGGGATCAACGCGTGATCCGACGCGCACCTATGACGCCAATCGTCCCCTGCTGTTGGCGCTGCTCCGCGACTGGCGAATGCATGCCGTAGACCTTGGGCATGTTGGCGATGACCGCAGTGCTCTGAAGACGCGTCTGGATGAAGCTGCGATAGATGTGGACGTTATTTTGACGTCCGGTGGGGCCTCTGCAGGCGATGAAGATCATGTTTCAGCCCTTCTAGGGGAAGCCGGTGTGCGCCACGATTGGCGGATCGCGTTGAAACCAGGACGTCCCTTGGCGCTTGCGCTTTGGGGCGGAGTTCCGGTTTTTGCTTTGCCGGGCAATCCGGTGGCGGCGATGGTATGCACGATGATATTCGCGCGACCGGCGCTTGGGCTATTGGGGGGCGAGGACTGGACTACTCCGCAAGGCTTCACAGTGCCTGCCGCGTTTTCAAAGAACAAAAAGCCGGGGCGTCGAGAATACCTGCGCGCCCGCATCTCGCGGGAAGGTAAAGCGGAGATATTTCATTCCGAAGGCTCCGGGCGCATTTCAGGATTGGCGTGGGCGGATGGTTTGGTGGAACTCGACGACGGGGCGCAAATGATCAGTAAAGGGGATCCCGTACGCTATATTCCCTATGCGAGTTTTCGCTAATTTCTTCTTGGAAAAATACTCTCGGGGGAGTTGGAGGGGGCAGACAGCCCCCCTCATCACCGCGACGCCGGAAGGGCGGCACAATCAGTCTTCTGTAGGGCCGCCTGCGTCTTTCCAAGCTTTGAATCCGCCGACGTTTGAGACGTTGGAAAAGCCCATCTCCTTCATAGTCTTGCCTGCGAGTGCGGCCTGACCGCCAGCGCCGCAGATAAGGACGAACTCGGCGTCTTTCTTCAGGGCCTCATTGTGCAATGGGTGGCTGTCGTCTGCACGGAACTCCATCATGCCGCGTGGGATGCGCAAAGCGCCGGCGATAGTTCCGGAGGCTGCAATATCCGTGCCGTCACGGACGTCGATAAAGACAGTGTCGCCTCCGTGTTTGGCAATTCCGGCTTCGGTCGAGATCTTCGGGACGACTGCGTTGGCTTCGTCGAGGTAATCTGTGGCGGTCTTCATTGGGTGGCTCCTTTTGTTGTCTACAACAGGTAGCCTTTTCCCCGTCGAGTGAAAGCCCCTTGAGAGCTTCTTTTGGCTCAGCGGTTGGGATAGCGTCGACGCCGTGCATTGCTCCAGGGGGCGGGTTGGCGTTTGACTGGTATTGCCTCGGGCGCGGTTGCACGGTCGGGCGCTTGGCGGTTTTGCTCGAACAAGGTGACGAGCGCTGAAAAGAACAAGAGGGAATGTGACATGAGGGCCCCGTTTGAATGTGACAGAGCTTTTTTGGCGTCTGGGGCCTGAATTGCCCACGGATCAGACCCGATGGAACCCGTAAGTCACCCGTAAGTCCCTTGGCGTCGGCGCGAAATTCAGAGCATGATTGCGTGGACACAGGAGCAACCGTGATGACGGCATCACTCTTTGCAGAAAAACTGAAGGCGTGGCGGGGATCAGAGGGTCAGCACGGGCGCATGACTCAAGAGACCTTGGCTGAGTTGATCGGCGTCAGCGTTGACGCGATTGGCAAGTACGAACGATCCGCATCGTTCATTCGGGGCGATCTTGAGCATCGTTTGATCGAACGTCTCGGATGGAGCCGTGACGATGTTCTGGCCTGTCGCGAAGATTGGTCGACGCGCCAACAAGGTCGCGGGCGGGCTGGATATTCTATTTTGGGCCAGGAGTCGCTTGACCGGCTCTTTGGTGGCAATCTGCGTACAGCAATTGAGACCGGGCTCGCTGTTGCGGACGCTGAATTTGGAGAGCTGCCTCAGACATTCGCTCCAGAACCAGACCGCTTTGTTCCACTTTATGAGGCGACGGTCGGTCAGTGGGCGATTGCTCTGAAGGATGACAAGATTGTTGCGAAGTGGTTTCTGCCGTTCTTGCTACCAGAGGACGAAGCGCGGTTTCGTGACAGGTTGTTCTTCGAAGACGCGTTGACAG
>JABDPD010000408.1 GCA_013042895.1 Boseongicola sp.
AAGCTGAGCGATCTGGTTGAGGGGCTGAAACGCTTTGAAACCAAGAAGATCGGGAATCAACTGCACGTCCGAAGGATCGACTAAGGGCAATCAACCCTGCCGTCAAACGCCGTACTGGCTCATGAACATATCCACCGCACCCTCAATCACACGGTCAATTTCTTCTTCGCTGGCGCTGTCGCGCAAACCAAGCACGAGCTGCATGTGGAGCCCCGCTTTGCACAGTTCGGGGAACTGATCCGCCGCCAATTCAACATCGTCGATCTTGAGTTTACCTTCGTCCACCGCACGGCTCAAGAATCCAACGAGCATCTGGCGAACCATCAATGGTCCTGAGGCGTAAAACTCACGGCCGATTTCGGGAAACCGCTGGCTCTCACCCACGACGATCCGAAACACTTGCATGCCGACGTCCGACATAAAAAATCGCACCATTCGTCCGGCAGCCGTCGAAAGCACTTCGCGTACGTCACCCGAACCCTCGATCTGCTGGATTGCAGCCTCAGATTGCGCGTTGCATTCGGACTTTGCGACTTCAAGAAACAGCAGGCGCTTGTCAGGAAAATAGCTGTAAAGCGTCGCCTTCGAGACGCCCGCCTCGCGCACGATGTCGTCGACGCTGGCGCCTTCAAAACCGTCCCGCATAAAAACCGTCCGCGCCCCTTCGAGCACCTGATCCCATTTTCGGCCTTGCTTGGTAACAGTCGCGGGGGCGTTCATGCGCGTCTTTCCTGTTGTTCCTCAACATATAAACTGTTCAGTTCAGTTTTTTCAAGGCGGGCTGCAAACCACTTGCAGATGCGCGCATTAGATCCCAAATTAGAATCATTCTAAGACCAGGGATCAGACATGAGCTTCCATTTCGCATATCGCAAACGCTTCGCCGACCTGAGTGAACAGGAAGTCCTTGCACTCGCCATCTCATCGGAAGAAGACGACGCCCGCATCTATCGCACCTACGCTGAACACCTGCGGGCCGATTTTCCTGCCTCCGCCGAGATCTTTGAAGGAATGGCCGTCGAAGAAGACGGCCACCGCAAACAGTTGATTGATTTACATAAAGCGCGCTTTGGGGATGTGATACCGCTGATCCGGCGCGAGCACGTCTCGGGCTTCTTCAATCGCCGCCCGGTCTGGCTGGTCGAAAACCTTGGACTGGACCGCATCCGGTCTGAAGCTGAGCTTATGGAAGCATCTGCCCAACGCTTCTACGAAGTCGCCGCAAGCCGCACGCAAGATGCCGATACGCGCAAACTCCTCGGCGATCTCGCGGCAGCAGAGGCGCAACACATCGCCAAGGCAGACGATCTGGCCGCGCATCACCTTGACGACGACACCATGGATCAGGAAGCGCGCACCGCGCACCGCCAGTTCGTTCTCACATGGGTCCAACCGGGCCTCGCTGGCCTGATGGATGGCTCGGTCTCAACTCTGGCTCCCATTTTCGCCGCCGCCTTTGCCACGGGCGATACATGGAACACGTTCCTCATCGGCCTCGCTGCCTCTGTCGGAGCCGGCATCTCAATGGGCTTCACGGAAGCCGCTTCGGATGATGGGGCGATATCCGGGCGCGGCTCGCCTTTGAAACGAGGCTTTGCCTCCGGCATCATGACCACCATTGGTGGCCTCGGTCACGCGCTCCCCTATCTGATCTCGGATTTCTGGACCGCAACAACCATCGCAATCATTGTGGTGTTTGTTGAACTTTGGGCCATCGCATGGATCCAGAACCGCTACATGGAAACCCCATTCTTCCGCGCCGCCCTTCAGGTCGTCTTGGGAGGCGCCCTTGTTCTGGCCGCAGGCATTTTGATCGGGTCCGGCTAAAGGGGCTCTGCCCCCGCCCGCCAAGGCGGCCTCCCCCGGAGTATTTGAACCAAGAAGAACGATAAATCAGTTCAAATTGTTGCTTCTTCTGTTCTTAGGTATCCCCGCCGGAGGCACCATAATGGCCGAAGGCAAGCAACACCTATCCCTGCGGCGCGTCAGCGTCGTATGCTTCGATAATCTTGGCGACCAGCGGATGACGAACCACGTCTTTGGATGTGAAATAGCTGAACGAAATTGCATCCACATCCTTTAAAAGGCGTTCCGCATCTCTCAGGCCCGATGTCACACCACGTGGCAAGTCCACCTGACTGCGGTCGCCGGTGATGACCATGCGACTGCCTTCGCCTAGGCGTGTAAGGAACATCTTCATCTGCATCGTGGTGGCATTTTGCGCCTCATCGAGAACCACAAAGGCATTCGACAGCGTACGCCCGCGCATAAAGGCAAGGGGTGCGATCTCGATCCGTTTGTCCTCGATCAACTTGGCCACCTGTTTTCCAGGCAAAAAATCTCCCAATGCGTCATACAGTGGCTGCATATAGGGATCGACTTTGTCCTTCATATCGCCTGGCAAAAACCCAAGCCGTTCGCCTGCCTCTACGGCTGGTCGGCTCAGGATGATCTTGTCGACATGTCCACCGATGAACATGTTCACACCAACTGCAACTGCGAGATAAGTCTTGCCCGTTCCCGCCGGGCCAATTCCGAAGGACAACTCATTGCTAAACAGCGATCGCACGTAGGCCTTTTGCGCATCGGTGCGGGGTTCAACCAGCTTTTTGCGTGTCTTGATCTCAACCCGGCCGCCCTGAAACAGCTCCATCTGATCGCCTGCGCGATTGCCGGTGCCTTTCTCTGAAGCCCCCATCCGAATTTCTGCGTCGATGTCTCCGGGCGCTACTTCTTTGCCGCTTTCAAGCCGCGCATACAGCCCGTTCAAAACATCGACCGCTTTCGTCTGAGAGGCGGGCTCACCAAAGACGACTAGCTGATTGCCCTGATGCACAAGCTGTACATCCAAAGCGGCTTCGATCTGGGTAAGGTTGCGATTGAACTCTCCAAAGAGCTCGATCAGCAGGCGGTTATCGGGAAACTCAAGACGCGTCTCAGGGGCGTCGTCGGATACGGTCGGCGAGGTCAGCGCACCAATAGTCAAATAATCGAACTCCGTCAAAATCCTCTGTTTCTTCGCCTTATGCTGCCAAGGGACGCGGCCACACGCAAGCACATCTCGCGAGAATTCAGCTAAACATCACGAAATATAGCGTTTCGTCATCGCGATCGTGCAAAAATTCTTCATTCACCTTTTTGGTTGACTGAAAGCTTCGAATCGTATTATTCATCCATATGGTTGAACGAAACGACGACACAGACCTTACGGCGATTTTGAAAGCCGCCTCGGATCCGACCCGTCGCGCCATTCTGACGCTTCTGGCGCAACAAGGTGCGATGCGGGTCACCGATCTGGCGCAACACTTCGAGATGAGCCTGAATTCTGTGTCCAAGCACATAAAGACGCTGGAAAGCGCCGATCTCGTCAGCCGAAGAACCGAATGGCGGGAGCATTTGATCGAGCTGAACCCCGGCCGCCTGGCGCGCATCGACACGTGGTTCAAGGACCTGCAGTCGATCTGGGCGCTCAGGTTGGAAAAATTGGAAACACTGATGACAAAGGACGATCAAGATGACTGACCAAGCAACAGAACTGAAACTCGAAGTCTCACGCCTCATTCCCGCCAGTCGCGAGAAGGTCTTTGACGCTTGGCTTGACCCGAAAATGTTGGCGCAGTTCATGATGCCTGCACCGGACATGTCAGTGCCTGAAGTCACATCCGATGCGCACGTCGGGGGCAGATTCCTCGTAGTCATGCGCGTCGGTGATAAAGATATGCCCCACGCTGGAACGTACAAAACCATCGACCGTGCCAATCACCTCGCCTTCACATGGGAAAGCCCCATGTCGCCTATCGAAGACAGTACTGTGACGCTTGATTTTGAAGACGCCGAAGGCGGCACCAACCTGCGCCTCACGCACATTCGCTTCCCTTCAGAAGAAAGTCGCGCCAATCACGAGGGCGGCTGGACTCGCATTCTCGCCACTCTGGCCGAGAAAGTCTGAGAGGCTCGAAATGGAAACGGAAGCGCTCAACATAGCGGCCGTTGTTGCCGGAGCGGTGGCCGGATTTCTGCTTGGCATGATCCTCTACCACCCGCGTGTTCTTGGCACGATCTGGGCCGACGGATCAGGAGTTGACCTCAACGGATCACCTCCGATTGCTGCCTTCGCGATGCAAATCCTCGGATTGGTGGCTCTTGCGATCGTGGTCGGCATGACGGCCACCATCAACTTCCTCGGCACCGCTCTACTGGCCATTTTGGCGGCCGCATTTCTGACACTTGGAAATGGCGCATTCGCCCGGAAATCGAAAGGCGCGCTCGCTGTGGACGGTCTCTACATTTTGGGCGCAGGCGTGCTCATGATCGCGGCTCAGGGCTTGTTATAGGCCCCTGTCACCGGAGCTTTGCAACCCCGTTCAAACCACCTCGCCAGCCAGCGAATTGCGTGCACTTTCAACGATCCGAACCTTGGCAAGGTCGCCGCGCCCGACTTTGTCGGACGTCACATGCACCGCATGCAGATACTC
>JABDPD010000411.1 GCA_013042895.1 Boseongicola sp.
AGGCTTGATGTAAGCGTTGGCGACGACGGTATTGAAACGTTCGTACTCGCGCATCTGAGGGCTGACTTCCGAGGAGATCGAGACGGAAACGTTGGGGAGCTTTTCGGCTAGGACGTCGCGCACCAACTGCTCGTGACACGGGTTCAGGTAGGAGTGGATCAGACCGACCGCGACACTTTCGTAACCCGCCTTGGCGATCTGATCGACCACTGCTTCGACTTCAGCGCGTTCAATATCGATGAGGATTTCACCATTTGCATCCACGCGACCCGCAACGGTGTAGCGCCTTTGGCGGGGCAGTAAGGGCTCGGGAAGGTTGAGGTTCAGATCATACTGCTCGAACCGGCTTTCGGTGCGCATTTCGATAACATCTCGAAAACCTGTGGTGGTGATAAGCGCGGTTTTGGCACCACGCCGTTCAATCAGCGCGTTCGTGGCCAACGTCGTGCCGTGGATGATCTGGCCGATATCCGCTGGATCAACCGAGGCTTTCGCGCAGACCTGATGCATTCCTTCGATGATTGCGTTCTCTGGTGCGGTGTATGTCGTCAGCACCTTAGTCGAGAAAAGCTCGCCGCTCTTTTCAAGCACCACATCCGTGAATGTGCCGCCGATATCGACGCCAAGCCGTACGCTTGCGGTGGTCATATTCGCGATCTCCCCCCCGGTGGAGTTTGGTTTCTGGGGAGAAGGTCAAATTTATGCGGGGAAGGCAAATTTTTTCGTTGTAGGCTGAGGTGCTGGGGTTCGGTTGGCGGACATTGGTTTGAAACGGGACAAAGCAATCTCTCACTCAACGTGCCCCGAATGGCCGCTGCGAGCCCAAAGTGTCTGGTCCCGCATTTCCCCGCCAAAGATTGCTCTGTGAAGTCTAGTCAGAAACGCACAACTTGTTTCCATCCAAGTCCCGAACATATGCAGAGAACTTTGGCCCACGCTGGTTGGGCGGCCCCTCGCAAGCGCCCCCGAGGTCCACGGCTAAAGCGTGCATTCTTCTGACTTCTTCTTCGCCACCAACGCAAAACCCAACCATTGTTCCGTTACCGTTGGTAGCCGGCATCGCGTCAAAAGGTTTGGCTACTGCGAAGGCAAAACCCTCACCAAGCCAGTAAGTCATTCTATCTGAAGGTGACATGCTTTGAAGGCCCGACTGCGCAAACAGCGAGTCGTAGAAGGTTCTTGCGGCGGTCATGTCATTCGTTCCAACAACAAAGTAGTTCATTTTCATCGGTTTAGTCTCTGTAAGCGGGTCGCTTGCGCCCGGCGTTGATTTCAGTGATCCAAGACATATCGACTAATATGTCATTTTATGTCCTATTTGATTCATGGCACGGGCAAATGCACATGACAGACTGAGACGATTGGAATTGATTGCAGTTCAGCTCAAGCAGGATGCTCATTGTACGGTTAGGGGCCTGGCACAACAGCATGGTGTCAGCACACGCACGATAGCCCGCGACCTTGCACTTATGCGGGAGCAAGGCATGCAGATAGACGCTGATCGCGGACGTGGGGGAGGTGTGCGTCTTGACCGCAACTGGGGCGTTGGTCGCTTGAACCTGGCGTATGCTGAAGCGGTCGATCTCCTTATCAGCATTGCAGTCGCAGAGCAGATGAAGTCACCAATGTTGCTTGCGAACCTGGCGTCGGTAAGACGGCAGCTGGTGGCCTCGTTCTCGCCCGAGAAACGAAAGAGGATAGACCGGCTCAAGTCCCGTATTATGATTGGCGTCACAGCTTCGACTTTCGTTCAAGCCAGCGCAAGCGCTCCACCCAAGAGGGTTGTGCAGTCGGTGCATCAGGCTTTCGTCGACCAAAGGGTTTTGGACTTGCGATATCAAAGAGAAGACGGCGTCATCTCCAACCGGGAGATCGAGCCGCATTATCTCGTGTTGAAGTATCCAATTTGGTACGTCGTTGCGCTGGACCGCCTGAGAAACGAACCAAGGTCATTTCGGTGTGACCGGATGCTTTCTGCCTCAATGCAGGAAGTACGATTCAAGCTACTGCCGAAAGAAAAGCTCCAACCTTCCTTGGTATTTGATGACCAGTCGATGTGATCAAACCGCGGCAAATCGAAGAGCCAAGTTTGGCGGACCGACGGCTGCTTTGAGCCCTCATTTCTGCACCTCGTCGCATGGCGGCATTCGAGCGAACACCATAAACGACGGGTTCGTGTCCTGTCAGCTATCGTTGCGCGCCAGTTTAAGGTGCCTAATCATTTCTTGCACTTTTTCAGTCCGGTGCAGATCGACATGCGTTGCGAGCCAAAGCGGTACTGACCAAGCCTTGTTGGAAGGAAGCACGGCTTTAAGACCGGAATGGGCGCGCGCCTCATGATCTCCTAAAAAGCCCATGCCGATGCCTGCGGAAATCGCCTCAAAGTTGACCTCGAAATTTCTGGACGACAGCGCGATCATATCCTGGCGTATGTGGTCGTTGATCCAAGGTCCAAACGGCAGGCGGCCTTCACTTATTGGTGGAACAACAAATTGATGGCCGTCAAAATCGCCTTCGTCCTTTGGCAGGCCGTACCGAACGACATAGCTTTCGTGAGCATATAGATTGAAATCAACGCGACGGAAGCTGCCGACAACGTAGTCTGGATGGTCAGGCTTGGCACCTGCACGCAACGCAATATGCGCCTCGCCGTATTCAAGCCGGGCGAGGTCTTCACTGGCATCGATATGAACCTGACAGTTAGGGTGTGATGTTCTGAAATCTGCAACTGCGCCCATTAGCAATCCAGCAAACGGAGCAAGGATCGTGAGTTTGATCTCGCCTGAAATCGCGGCTTTGGCCCCTGCCGCTCGGCCCGCCAGATCG
>JABDPD010000012.1 GCA_013042895.1 Boseongicola sp.
CATGAACGCACCCCATTCAGGACTGCCATACTCTGGCGAGCTCCCATCGGCGGAATAAATCAGTGCAAGGTATCTCATTATCTTTCTACTTGTTTGGACAGTCTTGAGCTTAGAGCCGGGGTTGGCAAGTCATCGCCACATGAGCCACCACCGGAAAGGTCTAACGACCATTGATCCACGGACCGGACAGGCATTAGAGCTCTGCCAAAAAAACTGGGGTGTGAAATGCTCATTTAACGCCGTCTCCTGTCGTTCGTATCGACTTAAAGACGCACGAGGCTTTCCGGTTTCGACAAAGCCGAGAAATATTTTCAGATTTTTTTCAAAGCGAGCACTGCATTCAACCCGCCAAAGGCAAATGCGTTTGATAACGCATAGATCACATCTGCCTCTCGCGCCTCATTGGGAACAACGTCTAAGGCACATTCCGGATCCGGCTCTTGGTAGCCAATCGTTGGCGCAATCACCCCATCCCTCAAGGCCATGATCGCCGCCAGGAGTTCAACCGCACCTGTGCCACCTATCAAATGGCCATGCATCGACTTGGTCGAGGAGATCATGACTTTGTCGGCATGTGCCCCAAAGACGTTCGCGACCGCGGCGCACTCGGTCTTGTCATTGGCAGCGGTTCCGGTCCCATGAGCATTGATATAGGCTACATCACTTGCGTCTATCTTCGCATCGCGAAGTGCTCCGGACATAGCCCGAGCGGCCCCTTTTTGAGACGGCATCACTATGTCTGCTGCATCCGACGTCATTGAGAATCCAACGACCTCACAAAGGATATTTGCTCCCCTTGCCTTCGCGTGCTCATATTCCTCAAAGACGAATACACCGGCACCCTCGCCCTGCACCATACCATTGCGGTTTGCTGAAAACGGTCGACACGCATCGCGCGACATCACTCGCAGGCCTTCCCAGGCTTTCACACCACCAAAACACAACATGGATTCCGACCCACCTGTGATCATTGCACGCGCCGCACCATTGCGAACCAGCCAGAACGCCTGCCCCATTGCGTGGTTCGACGAGGCACATGCAGTTGCCACCGTGAACGACGGTCCCTTGAGGTTCCAGGTCATAGACACGTGACTGGCAGCGGCATTGTTCATCAGTTTCGGAACAATAAAGGGATGGACCCGGTTCTTTCCTTCTTCATAAACTGCGCGGTAATTCTCGTCCTGCGTCGTCAACCCACCACCACTGGTCCCAAGAACCACGCCCGCTTCGGCCGCGAGGGCTCCTGCAAACTCCAACCCAGATTGCTCTATGGCCTCTTTTGCGGCAATCATTGTGAATTGGGTAAATCGATCATAAAGCGCCTGTTGTTGCCGATTGAAGCGCTCATCAGGTGAATAGTCTTTGACCTGACCTCCAATCTTGATTGAAAGCCGTTCAACGTCCCGGATATCAAGGGGCCCAATTCCGCACTTACCCTCTCGCATCGCATCAAATGTAGCAGCAACCGAATGCGCCAGCGGGTTTATGGTCCCGGCACCAGTGATTACGACACGGCGCATCTAGCTTGACTGCTCCGCGACGAGCGCCTCGACTGCCGCAACAATTGTGGCGACCGACGTGATGTCAAACTGTGATTTATCCGGCTCGTTGGCATTGAACGGAACCGAAATATCGAACTCCTCCTCAATCGCAAAAATCGCTTCGACGAGAGCCATGCTGTCGATGCTCAAATCTGCAAGAGATTGATCCATCGAAATGTCAGACGGCGCGAGCAATGCCTGCTCAGCCACAATGAGTATCACCCGGTCTTTGACATTATCAGCCATCGAATTTCTGCCCTTAACGACGTGCCGCTTACTTAGTCATCCTTGTCGTCGCTTAAAACCGCTTTCTTCAGCGCCTTTACGTCATCCATCAACCGCGGCAAACGACGCCAGTTTTTACCCGCTTCGATGTATTGCTCCATCTTCATCGCAGGATAGCCAAGCATAACTCGACCCGCAGGAACCTTGGACATAATCTTAGTCGCGCCACCTGCGACCACGTCATCGCCCACAAAGATATTGTCCGAAACACCAACCTGGCCACCAAGCACCACCCGATTGCCAATCTTCGTGGAGCCTGCAATTCCGACCTGTCCGCATAGCAGAGTATCCTCGCCCACGGTGACATTATGGCCCAAATGAACGAGGTTATCGAGCTTTGTACGGCTGCCGATTGTCGTGGCCCGTATTGTACCACGATCAATAGTCGCATTGGCTCCAATTTCGACGTCGTCACCTATCTTAACTGTGCCAATCGAATGAATTCGCGTCCAACTCGCATTCACCGTCTGAGTGTCTACGCCAAGCGATGCGCGAGCCTCCTCAACACGGCTCTTCTCAGGTGTCACAAAGCTGAAGCCGTCCGCGCCAATGACCGCTCCGGGCTGGCATATGAAGCGGTCGCCGATCGAAACCCGCGCACCAATGCGAACGCCAGCATGGATCAAGGCATCCTCTCCAATCGTGCTGTCTTCTCCAATTGACACGTGAGATGCGATCCGGGCACCACTGCCAACACTCACCCCTGCGCCGACAACGACAAATGGGCCAATTGCAGCGCCGCCCCCAATTACCGCAGATGGGTCGATCACGGCTGAAGCGTGGACACCCGGAGCAATTTCGGGGCCTGGATCCATGAGTGCGGTCAAACCTGACATCGCATAGCGCGGACGAGGCGCCACGATAGCCGCTTCCAATCCAAGTGCCTGCCAATCAGCTCCGTCCCAGAGGATTGCCGCGCGCGCGCTACCCTGAGAGAGCCCCTCCGCGTACTTGGGATCCATGGCCAATGCCAAATCGTCTGGGCCCGCCGACGCAGGCTCAGAAGCGCCAGTGATGGCTATGTCGCCAGCACCAAAGACCTCAGCCTTAAGTGCGCTTGCGATTTCGGAAACCGTGAAGCTCATAACTCGCCCTCTCTTAGGGCGTAGAATTAGCTGCGTTGCGCGCTCAACACCACCCCAGCGTTGCTCAACGCACGCCAGATCTTGCTGTCACGACCGTAGACATCGCCGCGGAACTGAATGTTACCCTTCGCTTGCGTAAATGCAGTGCGGTATACCAGATGAACCGGAACAGGTTCTTTCAATGGCACGACAGTTTCTTTACGTGTCGAAAGCGTGGCTTTGAAAAACCCTTGCGGATCACGTTCCTGCTTGGCCAGAAGTGCGTAGGCGAAGTCAAATGGATCGTTTAGACGAACGCACCCGTGGCTGAACGCGCGGCGTTCACGCCCAAAAAGGCTCTTTGCGGGCGTGTCATGCAAATAGATGTTGTACCGGTTCGGGAACATGAACTTCACGAGACCCAGAGCATTCCCCCGGCTTGGTGGCTCTTTCAGGTCGTAAGGGAAGTTCGTCTCGTCATACTCCGAGAAGTCCATCTCGGCGCGCGACACGATCTGTCCACGGACATTGATGATGTTCAGATTGGACACAGCAAACGGATCTTCCTTCAAAAGTGGAAGATATTCCTTTGTCGCAATCGAACGCGGCACATTCCAAGTCGGGTTGACGACCATATGGTCCATAACGTCGGAAAACTCCGGCGTACGGCGCTCCGGGTCATTGGCACCAACAACCGAGCGCGTCTGGAAGGTGATCTTACCATTGTCGACAATCCTAGCGTGGAAGTCCGTTACATTTACCCAGATGTGACGCTTCCCGAGCGGCATGTTGATCCAGCGCTCACGCTCCATCGCTACAACGATCTGGCTCAGCCGTGTTGCAGCGGACGTGTTAATCATCTGCATTGTGCGCGGGCCCGCGACACCATCCTGCGCCAAGCCGTGATCAGCCTGAAAGGCACGCACGGCATCTGTCATCGCCTGGTCATAAGTGCTGGTCGGTGTGCGCTTCAGATATCCCATAGCAATTAAGCGATTTCGCAATTGAAGCACCGAGTTGTTCGATGCCCCTGGCTTAAGCGATTTTGCGGCAACTTTATCGCCCCACCCGCCGCGGCCAATGAGCCTCTCAAAACGCATCTTCTCCTTCATTAGACGGGCGTACTCTGCACTCTTTGGAGGCAGAGCTTTCAGGAATCCCTTGGCAGACGACTTTGAAAATGCCGCCAAGGTTGCCTTGCGAGGACGTAAAGGCACTTCGCGCGCAAGCCCTTCATCAATGCGCCGTGGATTGAGA
>JABDPD010000422.1 GCA_013042895.1 Boseongicola sp.
CAGTAGCGGCGGGCGATCCTTCCGGCCTCAAGCGCGGCGGATTTCAGAAGGTCGAGGTCACGCGCCGGCAATCGTGAGGCTTTCGACGAGGAGGGAGGGGACGACGCGCGATAGATGCGTGCGGGCGTCGTTGGCGGGGATCAGGGATGCCAGCATGTCGTGGAGGTTGCCCGCGATGGTGCATTCGGTGACGGGGTAGGTGATCTCGCCGTTCTCAATCCAGAAGCCGCTGGCGCCGCGGGAGTAGTCACCGGTGGTCGGGTTGATCGTGGAGCCGATGAGGGATGTCACGAGGAGACCGGTGCCCATGTCGCGGATCAGATCTTCGCGGGTTTTTTCACCTTGGGTCAAGGTGACGTTGCCGACCGTGGGGTTGGGCGGGCCACCAGTGCCGCGGACGGCGGAGGCGGTGCTTTTCATGCCAAGCTTGCGCGCTGTCGCAAGGTCGAGGGTCCAGCCCATAAGGGTGCCGTTCTTGACGATGTTGCGGGGGTGGGTAGCAAGGCCTTCGGCGTCAAAGGGTTTCGAGCCACGGATGCGCGGGCGGTGGGGGTCTTCGGTGAGGGTGATGCCGTCGGGCAGGACTTGTTCGCCGAGACGATCGCGCAGCCAGGAGGAGCCTCGTGCGATGGAGGCGCCATTGGCGGCCTGAAGGAGGTGACCGATGAGACCCGAGGAGATGCGCTCGTCGTAAAGGACGGGGTAGCTGCCGGTTGGGGGCTTGGTCGCGCCAGCGCGTTCAAGGGTGCGCTGGGCGGCGATGTGGCCGATTTCGGTTGCGCTAATCATGTCGGCGGCGTGGGTGCGGCTGTCGCCGAAGTAGTCACGCTCCATATCGGTGCCGGTTCCGGTGATGGCGACGCAGGAAACGCCGTGGGAAGTGCGCCGATAGCCACCGGAAAAGCCGTTTGTGGCGGCGAGGTGGATTGCGCTGTTGCTGTAGCCGGACGTGACGCTGTCGGTCTGGGCAATGCCTTTGTGGCTGAGTGCGGCAGCTTCAGCTTCCAAGGCGAGGTTTTGGAAATGCTCGGCGCTTGGTTCGGGGACGTCTTCAGCGAGATCTAGGGCCGTGATGTCCCAGTTTTTGGCCAGTTCGGACGGGTCGGCGAGGCCAATATGAGGGTCTTCAGGTGCGAGACGGGCCATGGCGACGGCGCGTTCGGCCATGGTGGTGATAGTGTCGGGGGAGGTGTCAGAGGCGGAGACGCAAGCCTGACGTTTGCCGATAAGGACACGCAGGCCGATATCGGTGCCTTCAGCACGTTCGGCTTGTTCGAGCGCGCCGTTCAAAACGTTGATGGTGACCGAGGTCCCGCTGGTTGCGATAGCATCGGCGCTTTCGGCGCCCGCTTTCTTCGCAGCGGACAAATTTGCGTCGGTCAGATTGGCGAGATCGGTCATGCGGCTTCCTTCGAGGTGTTGATCAGGAGGTAGTCCGCAGGACGAGGGGTCGCAAGGTCTGGTTGGCTTAAATGCGAAAGCGGAGCCCCAGTTTGGGGCGCCGCTTGGTACTAATCATCTATGGCAGGCTCAGCGAATGCGCTGACCGTTGGCGAGGATCGAACCGTCTTCTTTCAACTCGATCGTCGATTCCAGCGTGTCTTCGCCAGCACCCGGACGAGCAAATAGACCGAGCATCATGCGCGCGCCCATGGCTTGCTCTTCGGGGACGAGGCCCATGCCAACGAGTTTGTCGAGAAGGCCATTGCCTCCGGTGAGCATCAGATTTGCGACACCTGCCGGCACTGGCATTTCTGTCGAATTATCAAATGTAAATGCTCCATCGCCGGTGAGCTCTGCGCCTGCAATGGTCAGTTTGAGCTCGTCCACATTGACAGATTCCAGTGTGCCTGGAACCTCGGGGGAAGGGTTCTCTAGATAGTCAGGCGCCATGAAGTCTTCTGACATGACACCGGCACCAGACCCTTTGAAGACGAAGTTGATTGGATCGCGAGGCAACGCGCCACCTGCATCAATCATGCCCCAGATCATATTGTCGATTTCCATTCCGAGGATTGAGAATCCGAGAGCAAAGTCCTGTGGTTCTTCGCTCGGGATGATTGGCATCGCGAGCTCCGCTGATGTCTTCGCCATAGTGAACGTGAGCGGCGGGAACGGAATTGTAGAACCTCCGATTGTCATTGCGGCATCGTTGGTCAGAGTGCCATACGCCAGCCCTGTTTCGTCATAACCACCCCAGATTTCCCCAGAGGCGGCCGTCGCGGCGAACTGGAAACTTCCATCAGGTGAGTCGACGCCAATGCTGTAGGCAACTGCACCATGTGTGCCGGTGCCTTTCTGTGTCGTTCCGCCCTGGACCATTTGGCCGAGCGACATGTCCATCTCAACCTGGCCGATGGTTCCGCTGCCGGTTTGCGATAAGTCGTTCATGCTGAGGTCAAATTCAAAATTCCCCTCTTCGCCACTCGGATCGAAAAAGGAGAACGCAATTTCTATTGCATCGATAGCGCTTTCGGTAGTGAAGGATCGAGTGTCACCCTTGGTGATGTCCATCGATCCCTTTAGAGCGCGCATCACGAAAACTAGGTCGAGCGGCAGATCCTGCGGGACGTCCTCTGCCTCAATGTCAAAGTCGCTGATTTCAATAAGGGGATAGTCAAAAACGTAGCGAAGTTCGTCAGCCGATCCAGAAGCTGTGATGGAAGCATCCGGCTGATTGAGGTTCACCGTGACGGTGCCTTCTTCACCGTCATCTCCTTTGAAGTTCGCCACGAGGGGCACTTCATCGGCCATTTCAATCGTGACGGAACCATCGCCATTTTCGTTGAAGTTGATTGTTCCGACGTCAAAAGAAACATCTCCTTCAGGCAGGCTGAAGCCCATGGAAAGGCCGATGACGTCTAGGCCCGATCCTGTATTGCTTGTGCGATCGAACGTAGCATCCATCCCGTAGCTTTCGATGGTCGATTGCCATTCCCCCCAGACTTCTGCGGCGGTTAGATCTGCAAGGGCTGGTCCTGTAGAAAGAGCAAGGACGGAGGTCAGTGTGAGGGTGCGAAAGAGCGGCATAATATGGTTTCCGGTTTAAATTGGGGGTTTTGCGTTACAATCTTGCGTCTCTTGGGGGTCGTCAAGGCAAGGGTGTTGCCCGGCTCAGGACTGGGGTAAGCGTGGCTGTAGTAACACGCAGTATGGCATAAATGAGGTCAATCATGTCGGTTCAAGGCAAAACAGTGATGATCACAGGCGCAAGCCGGGGGATCGGAGAGGCCGCGGCGCGGGAATTTGCAAGTGCGGGCGCGAACGTCGTTTTGGTGGCGCGAGGGCAGGATGCGATTGCTGATATTGCAGGTTCCATAGGGGATCAGGCTTTGGCAGTGCCTTGCGATGTGAGCAAGTTCTGGGAGGTTGAGCGCGCGGTTCAGGCGGCTGAGGACACATTCGGGTCGGTTGATGTGCTTGTGAACAACGCAGGTATGATTGAGCCGGTGGCGCATTTGGCGGCGATTGATCCTGACGACTGGGACCGCGTGATCGATGTCAATCTAAAGGGTGTTTTCTATGGTATGCGCGCGGTTCTGCCGGGGATGATTGCGCGGGGTGGTGGCTCAATTCTGAACATTTCGTCAGGAGCGGCGACCAATGCGATTGAGGGCTGGTCGCATTACTGCGCCTCGAAAGCCGGTGTTTTGATGCTAACGAGGATGGGGGACAAAGAGAACCGGGAGGCCGGTGTGCGGGTGATCGGTTTGTCGCCGGGCACGGTGGCAACTGAGATGCAACGAGAGATCAAGGCGAGCGGCGTTAATCCTGTGAGCCAGTTGGATTGGTCCGCGCATATTCCGCCTGAGTGGCCCGCGAAGACCTTGGTTTGGATGTGTGGCTCCGCTGCGGATGAGTATCGGGGGCGCGACATTTCCTTGCGCGATGAGGGAATTCGGCGGGCTGTGGGTTTGATCGGATGATTGA
>JABDPD010000428.1 GCA_013042895.1 Boseongicola sp.
TAGTAGAGGTGATACACGTCGGGCGCATCGAAATTCACGGTTTTCTTCACACGGCGCAGTCCTAACACATCCGTGAAGAAAGCATTATTTTTTGAGGCAGAAGACGCCAGTGATGTTACGTGGTGCAAGCCGTTTATCTGGGTTAGCATTGTTATCTCCAGTGTCTGGTTTCCCGAAAGATATAATGTTCGCAAAAATTATATATACCCAAGAATACGCGCATATATTGCTCATTTTCGCACATCATAATTCCGTTTCGGAAAGGGAGCGCGACTGTTGAAGGGAATGAAGTCACTTTCTGATCTGGAGGCGAAGGCTGCGAGGGCGTCCACTAAGGGAGTGCCTCCGGCGCTGAGAGATCCTGCGCGCCGGGCGCTTGTTGCCTGGATTACAACCGCGGTTCAGCATCAAATGCCGCTGAATGAAGCCCTTCGTCGCATTCGGGACGGCGAGGCTGCAGAGGCCATTGGGCGCGCGGCGATTGCACCACAGCTTGCTGATCCGAACGGACCAGCGGGTAAGGCGGCTTGCAGCGCCGGTTGTGCTTTTTGTTGCATTCTGACTGGTGAGGATGGCGGCACGATTACGCAGATTGAGGCGCGACGTCTCCATGAAGCACTTATGGCTTTCAAAGGGCAACCCGATGGGCGCCAGTGGACACAAAAGGGCTGTCCGTCCCTCGATCCTGAAACTCGGTTGTGCCGGGTCTATGAAGCGCGCCCGATGATTTGCCGAAGTTATGTGTCTTCAGACGTGTCTGCTTGCGAAACAATTGCTGGTGGAATGCCGGCGGAAGGCACAGGTGTATTGGGAGCGCAGACGCTATACCTTGCGGTACTAACACTGTCGCGCAATCTACTGAAAGGAATTACACGCGTGCCGACATTCAGCCTTGCGCGTGTTGCCGCCGGAGCTGTGGATGGCGATAGTCTCGAAGACGCATTGAGTGAGGCACAACACAGTCCGCGCGAACTCGATGATGAGATCGCGCGGCAAGCCGTGGTTTTGAAACGCTAGGTGGCTAGTCCGGCCAACCGCCCACCGATTTAATTTCGACGAACTCTTCAAGCCCCCAAACACCGCCTTCACGGCCATTGCCAGATTGTCCCACGCCGCCAAAAGGAGCACCCTTGCCGCGACCTTTGCCGTTCATCTGAACCATGCCAGAGTGCAACTCTCGTGCAAACCGTTCCAGTTTCGCGGGGTCGGTGGACTGAACGTAGTTGGTTAACCCGTACTCGGTGTCGTTTGCGATTGCGAGCGCGTCGTCGGCGTCATCGAACGGCATGATCGACAAAACCGGTCCGAAGATTTCCTCGCGCATGATCGTCATATCGGGCGTTACATCGGCGAATACGGTGGGGCGCGCAAAATAACCTCGATTCATACCATCGGGGCGACCAACGCCGCCCTCGACCAGCCGGGCGCCTTCGTCAATTCCCTTCTGAATAAGGCCCTGCACCTTGTTGAACTGTGTTTCATTCACAAGTGGCCCGATGTGAGATCCTTTCTCGGCAGCCGGCCCGACATGCGTGTTGCGCGCAACTTCGGCGGCTTGTTCAATGGCCTGATCATAGCGTGAGCGCTGGACCAACATCCGAGTCGGCGAGTTGCAGGATTGGCCCGTGTTCTCAAATACTTGTCGCGCGCCACGCTGCACCGCGTCCTCGTCGGCGTCTGCGAACACGATGTTCGCGCCTTTACCGCCCAGCTCCAGAGATACGCGTTTCAATGTATCAGCGGCAGCCTTTGAAATAGCGATGCCCGCGCGAGTGGAGCCCGTGAAAGAAATCATATCGACGTCATTATGAGTCGAAAGCTGAGTTCCCACTCCGACGCCATCGCCGTTCACCAGATTGAAGACACCTGCCGGCACGCCTGCCGCATCCACGATTTCAGCAAATAACATTGAAGACAGCGGCGCTTCTTCCGATGGCTTCAAAACCATCGTGCATCCTGCCATGATTGCCGGGATTGCTTTCAGTGTGACCTGGTTCATTGGCCAGTTCCAAGGCGTTATCATACCAACGACGCCAATCGGGTCCTTGATGATACGTGTGCCGCGTTGACCGTTTAGCGAGTGTTCCCACTCAAAGTCTTTCACGGCCCCTAGAAACCCACGAATGTGCCAGTCGCCAGAATCTACTTGTTCTGCCAAAGAGAATTCGATCGGAGCACCCATCTCTAGGCTCATCGCCTTTGCCATATCGTGCTGGCGTTCAGTATAGACTTCTAGAATCCGCTTCACGTAATCAATGCGCGCTTCATGTGTTAGTGAGCGCCATCCAGGAAGCGCAGTCTTTGCAGCGGCGACGGCGGCATCTGTGTCGGCCTGACCGCCAAGCGAAATAACTGCGATTGCTTCTTCAGTTGAAGGATCAATTACATCGCAGTCCTT
Source organism: Boseongicola sp. (assembly GCA_013042895.1). Classification (GTDB taxonomy): domain Bacteria; phylum Pseudomonadota; class Alphaproteobacteria; order Rhodobacterales; family Rhodobacteraceae; genus Boseongicola. The sequence goes on from JABDPD010000428.1 coordinate 2,399, forward strand.
ACCTGCAATCGGGTCAACCCATGTGCCATTGATGTAGAATTGGCGTTTCTCAATCATCGCTTTGTCCTTTGATAGGTTTGTCTGAGACATGGCACTCAGCTTGAGCT
>JABDPD010000432.1 GCA_013042895.1 Boseongicola sp.
GGTTTCTCTTGTCTCATAGACGTGGTATTCCATGCGATCGAGTTCCTGAAGTAGGTCGTTCGGGATTTCGATGTCGGCTTTGTCGATCTCGTCGATGAGGAGGACGGTGCGTTCTGTGGCGGTGAACGCCTCCCAAAGCTTGCCCTGCCGAATATAGGCAGCAACATCGCCGACACGGTCGTCGCCAAGCTGACTGTCACGCAGTCGGCTCACAGCGTCATATTCATAGAGACCTTGCTGGGCGCGTGTCGTGGATTTCACGTTCCATTCGATGATTGGCATCTCGAGGGCAGAGGCGACTTGGCGGGCAAGTTCAGTTTTGCCTGTGCCGGGCTCGCCTTTTACCAAAAGCGGGCGCTCAAGCGTGATGGCCGCGTTCACCGCGACCGCCAGATCGTCGGAGGCGACATAGTCTTTTGTTCCGGTAAATCTCACGTGTACATCCTTGACCATACTCAACCTTCGGGCGCGCACCCTAGCCCCACGAAGTTGCGACGACAAGCGTGTGGATCGTGTAGTGACAAGCGCTTTTTGATGGGTTACACGCCGCGCATAAACAACCAGTTGGTGTGGCCCAATTAGGTCGTGAACCCATTGGAGCAGAGTCAAATATGACAAAAAACAAGGGGAATGATGTGAAAGCCGAAGTTTTCCTGCCGGACGATTATACACCCGCAGAAGACGAACCGTTCATGAATGAGCTTCAGCTTGAGTACTTTCGACGCAAGTTATTGAACTGGAAGTCGGAACTGCTTGGCGACAGCAAGATGACAATTGAGGGATTGCAGGATTCCAGCCGCAATATTCCCGACATTGCTGACCGCGCCAGCGAAGAAACTGATCGTGCGTTGGAACTGAGAACCCGCGACCGTCAGCGCAAGCTGGTTTCGAAGATCGACGCGGCGTTGCGTCGAATCGAGAACGGCGAATACGGGTATTGTGATGAGACTGGCGATCCGATCTCGCTAAAGCGTCTGGATGCGCGTCCCATTGCGACGATGAGCCTTGAAGCTCAGGAGCGCCATGAGCGCCGAGAGAAGGTTCACCGCGACGACTAAGTCGTTACAGATACGAAGTTCTAGCTAGCGCCTCGAAGTTTTTCGGGGCGCTTTTTTTAATGGGCTATATGTCGCGCCGTTTGAGGCGAGCGGCACGGCCACCGCGTCGAGCGGGGATGCTTGAAGCGCGGGACGGTAGATCGTCCATAATGGCGCTGCGGGCTTCGGGTGAGAGTTTCGACCAGATCATAATCTCGTCACCGGTGCGATAACACCCAACGCAGATTTTCGCGTCCTGGTGAATCATGCAGATCTTGTTGCAAGGGCTTTCGATTTCGTCGCGGGTCCAGATTTCGTCGCTCATGGTGTGTTCGCTTGCAGGTGTGACAGGCGGTCGAGGGCGCCTTGCAGGATGTAAGAGGCCGCGACGTGGTCGATGACTTCGGCGCGTCGTTTGCGAGAGGTGTCTGCTTCGAGAAGCGCCCGTTCGGCGGCCACCGTCGACAGGCGTTCGTCCCAGAACGAGATGGGGAGGTCAGTTAACTTTTCAAGGTTGCGTGCAAAAGCGCGAGTGGATTGGCAGCGGGGGCCTTCGCTTCCGTCCATGTTGAGGGGCAGTCCAAGTACGAGGCCGACGATGTCGCGCTCGCTGCAGATGGACAAGAGGAGCTGGGCGTCCAAGCCAAATTTCTTTCGTTTGATCGTCTCAAGTGGAGTTGCGACTTGGCGCATACCGTCACTAACGGCCACTCCGATGGTGACAGTACCGAGGTCAAGGCCAGCAATTGCGCGCATCGGCGGGATGGCGGCTGCGAAGTCGGTGATGTCGTCGGTGATCATTCGGCGATCCCCGCCTGCTGACGGGCATTTGCGATAAGCGCCAAGGCAGAGGCATTGCTGGCAAATACAGTTTCAGCTTCGGCGGCAATGGCCCGGGCGCGGTTTGTGTCACCAAGGACGCCAAGAGTTGAAATGAGCCGGGCCCAGTCTTCGGGTGGGCCGCCCTCGATGGCGAGGCGGTCCGCTAGGCGTCCGACCATGCCTTGGATCATCTCGGCGCGCTCCTGTGGTGTCATGTCGTTGGCAGCTTCGATGTCATCGTCGCTGAGGGCGGGTAGGGCTGACACTGGTGGGAGTTGGTAGTTGGTGATACCTGCTGCGAAGGCGACGTCCATAATCTCAGCCCGCACGACCGGAACCCATGGGGCGCTGGGCGGGCTGTTCTCCAAAAGTCGGGCCCAGATGGCAAAGGCGCGGTCTGCGCGTCCAGCTTGGGCTTCGAGAAGGCCATAGTAGTAACGAGCGGCTCCGTTATTTGAATCCTCATCGAGCACTGCGCGTAACTGCGCTTCGGCTTCAGGGGACACATAGCCTCCGGTGGCAAAAACCATGATGTCGACAAGCGTCATGCGGTCGAGCGTCGTGGCGTCGGTGCCTTTGGCGGCGATCAGTTGTTCCTGAGCCGCGCGCGACGCAGAGTAGTTACCCAGTCTGGCTTCGTTTTGAGCAAGAAACGTGAGACCTTGAATGTCGCTTGGCCGTTCGGCAACGGCCGCACGGAGGCGTTCCATTAGCTCTAGGAATTGGGCATCGGGTGCTGCTGGGCGCGGGAGTTGACCGCTTACTTCGGCTTCGGCCGCTACTTGTCTAGGACGCTCGGCGCGGGCGGTTTCGAGTGCCGCGAGGCGGGCTTTCATGGGGAGGTCGCCGTATCCGGGTGCCCCAAGCAAGGCATAGGTTCCGAGACCACCGGCGAAGACGACAGCCACGACGATCACGATACCGATGCCGCTTTGACCTTTTTGGTCCGCGTTTTCCTCGATATTGCGGGTGTCAGCTTCGAGGAGGCGGCGTGAAACTTCTAAGCGCACGGCTTCTGCTTCGGCTTCGGTGACTATGCCGCGGGCAAGATCGCGATCGACTTCGGCGAGTTGGTCCTTGTAAACCGCGATATCCGAGTTAGCGATTGTGACCTCGCGCAATCGCGCAGCACGCAAGGCTCCGATCAGGAGACCCGCGACGGCAAGGGCGATTGCGACAGAGACGATCCAAAACATCATATGTTTCACTTAGTGCCGAAAGCCGCCAATCGGAAGGGTTTTTGGTGCCTGCGACAGTGGGTCTTATCCCGATTTGCGCGCTTGTGTCGCGAAACCATCAAGCGGTGCCGTTTGTCGCCTTCACATTTGTGCTGTTTTTGCCGAAGAAAGGGGAAAGGTCGGGACGTGTTCCGACACCAACAGGGTGATGCTTGAGATGGGCCGATATTCCGTATTTGCAGTCGCGCGCGAGGCATTTCGCGACCATCAGGGTTGGACGCGGGCCTGGGGCTCGCCAGAGCCGAAGCGCAAGTATGATGTGATCATCATCGGTGCGGGTGGACACGGACTTGCAACGGCTTACTACCTTGGCAAAAATCACGGCATCCGCAATGTGGCGGTGCTTGAGAAGGGCTGGCTTGGGGGCGGAAATACCGGGCGGAATACGACGATTATTCGCTCGAACTACCTACAAGACCCATCGGCAGCGATCTACGAGAAGGCGAGATCGCTATACGAGGATCTGAGTCAGGACCTGAACTACAACGTGATGTTCTCGCCGCGCGGTGTGATGATGCTCGCCCAGACCGAGCATGAGATCCGGGGATATCAGCGAACCGCGCATGCAAATGCTCTCCAAGGTGTGTCGACGGAGTTCATTGGACCAGAGCGGGTGAAGCAGCTTTGTCCGATCATGGAAATTCGTGGGCCGCGCTATCCTGTATTGGGCGCGCTCTGGCAGCCTCGTGGCGGGACAGCGCGCCACGATGCGGTGGCTTGGGGCTATGCGCGCAAATGCTCTGAGATGGGGATGGACATCATCCAAAAGTGCGAAGTGACCGGCGTGCGCTCGCAAGCAGGAAAGGTGGTCGGGGTCTCGACGTCGCGCGGGGATATCGATTGCGACAAGCTGGGTATCGTTGTGGCCGGGCATTCAGGACATGTTGCCGATATGGCCGGGTTCCGTCTGCCGATTGAGTCGGTGGCATTACAGGCCTTAGTCAGTGAGCCGATCAAGCCGTGCATGGATGTGGTCGTGATGGCTAATACGGTGCATGGTTATATGAGCCAATCCGACAAGGGCGAGATGGTCATCGGGGGCGGCACGGACGGGTATAACAATTACACGCAGCGCGGGTCTTTTCATCATATTGAAGAAACGGTGCGCGCGCTGGTTGAGACCTTTCCGATGATCTCGCGGCTAAAGATGCTGCGCCAGTGGGGCGGAATTGTGGATGTGACGGGGGATCGCTCCCCGATCCTCTCAAAGACGCCTCTGGAGAACTGCTTCATCAACTGTGGCTGGGGAACAGGAGGCTTTAAGGCCATACCGGGTTCTGGCTGGGGCATGGCCGAGATGATGGCGACTGGGCATTCGCCTTTGACGGAAAGCTTCGGGCTGGATCGATTCAGTGAGGGCCGGTTTATCGACGAGTCGGTTGCGGCCGGGGTGGCGCACTAATGCGGACTCTCGGTGTGACTTTCGCTTCCGCCACCTCGCGCCTTATTGTCAGTGTTGTCGGGC
>JABDPD010000435.1 GCA_013042895.1 Boseongicola sp.
GCCCCTTTTGTTTCCCGCGGGAGTATTTTTTCCAAGAAGAAGACCAGTTCTCGTTGACCTGATCCCACGACGCTCCATTTTGCAGATGACCGGAAGGAACTTAGCGAGAATGAACATGAGAACTATAGCTTTCGCCTTTGCTCTGGTGGCAACACCGGCCTTCGCCGACATCGGAATCCGATTCATCGAAGGTGCTCCTAAAGACCGTTTCACTTTCATGGCGAGCCCTGCATTTTGCGCTTCGGGTCCAATGGCGATCGACGTGAACCTCGAAGGTTCAGCCGGTAAGCTCGTGTTTGATGTCACAGCGAGCGGAGCGGGGGTCGAAGTCTATCAACCACTCGAAATCGTCTCGGGAGCGCGAGCTCTGCTTGGCACATCTAATGTGACGGACGGCGATCAACGGCTGCGGATTGATCTTGCGTCGCTGGAGCCGGGCGCGCCATTCGCGTTCACAATTGACGTAGATGACACGCTAGGTGCACGCGAAATTACTGTTTCGGGCAGCGAAATCGTCGGCGCTGAAGTTGCAGTCCAGATCGGTGATCAGACAAGAACCGCAACCTTTGACGAAACCGCAACAGCCACCGTTGGTTGGTCATCCTGCGATTCGTAGCGATCAAGCCGAGCGCCATTCCCCCGGCGCCAGACCAGCAACAGACCACTTGCCAACGCTCCATCGCACCAACCTCAGTGTTGGAAATCCCACATGCGCAGTCATGCGTCTGACCTGACGATTGCGGCCCTCGGAAATGGTGATCTCAACCCAAGTATCCGGCACCGACTTGCGAAACCGCACCGGAGGGTCCCGATCCCACAAGTCTGGTGGTTCAATCAAACGGACCTTCGCAGGTCGCGTTATCCCGTCTTTCAACTGAACACCCTTGCGTAGGGGCTCAAGATCACCATCGCCCGGTGCGCCCTCAATCTGCACCAAATAGACCTTCTTGGTCTTAACCTTTGGGTTTGCAATCCGCGCCTGCAATCGACCGTCGTCGGTCAGCACTAAAAGCCCCTCACTGTCGCGATCGAGCCGCCCGGCCGCGTAAACCCCGGATGGCAAGCCGAACCCGGAAAGGGTCGGCCGTTCGGTCGGAGACTTCGCGTCTGTAAACTGCGAAAGCACCCCGAAAGGTTTGTTGAAAAGGATCAAACCGGCCATTCTTCTGGGCTATCGCCAATGAAACCAGACAATCAAGCGCGTTTCACCACCACTTCAAAACCAGGCTCTTCCGGTTCATCATCCACCATCTCGGCAGGGAAACCCGGTGCTGTGATGTCGAGACCCGTCGCTTCTTCAAGCCGGCGAATGATGTCATCCGATTGTGCCCGCGCACCGTATCGCGCCTGCCCATCCTTAAAGATGTCGATCAGCATTGGAGATATCTCCAACGGCACACCGGCATCATCCGCGATGCTTTGAAACAACCCGATGTCTTTCAGAACAAGGTCCATCGTGAAATCAATCGTACGCGATCCATTCAGGATCACCTGGCTTTCGGTCTCATGCACAAAGGACGTACCCGACGAAATGCGGATCGCTTCATAGGTTGTTGCAAGGTCCACACCGGCGGCTTTCATGGTCACCATCGCCTCGCAGACCGTCAAAAGGTTCGCCGTGGCCAGATAGTTCGTCATGACCTTTAAAGTCGACGCCGACCCAATCGGACCCGTGTGCAACACGCGTCGGCCCAATGTTGTGAGGATCGGTAGCATCCGCTCAAAAGTCTCGCGATCAGAGCCTGCAAAAATCGAGATATTCCCTGTCGCAGCACGATGGCAGCCACCGGAAACCGGGCACTCAATCGCAGCGGCACCGGTGGCCTGTACCAGTTTCGCAATGCGTGCCATTTCGTCGGCATCGGTGGTCGACATCTCGGCCCAGATTTTGCCCGGACCCATCGCCTTCAACACACCGTCTTCGCCCTCCATCACGGCCGAGCACGCCTCTGGGGAGGGCAGACAGGTCACAACAAGTTCTACCGAACGGGCCAAGGCCTCGGCACTTTCTGCCCAGTGGGCGCCCTTTGCAAGATATGGCTCGGCCAACGACCGGTCCAAATCGCGAACCGTCAAATCGAACCCGTTGCGCAGCAAGCTTCCGGCCAGCTTGCCGCCAACATTGCCCAATCCGATAAACCCAACTTTCATCTGCCGTCCTTTCAAGACCTACGTTTTCGACGTTGATGCCGACCACAAAACAGAGGCGCGCCCATTTGCGTCACACCACCGTCGGTTGCGACAGTTTCAGCATTGGTTTCAAATTGTAACCGAATTCGAAGATTGCGCGATTCTGACTGGTGAATTCTCGCAACGCGGCTAGTGTAACACTATTACACTGAACTAATTCTCGAGTGCCGATTTGAAACGAACTTCCACCTTGTGCTTGCGGGGCCTGCAGGGATGACCGTCCAAGGAAAGGTCAAAGGTAAACTGCCAAAGGGCGACCCGGCGCTTCTCAATCGAGTGGCGTGGAACAGTCGTTGGTCGTCTCGGGAAAAGAGCGAAACCTATGCCAAGGCAGCCCTCCGGACGATTGGAAAAAGACCCGCCCCGGACTCACGAACGGCCTTTGGTTACGCCTTGCTGACGCTTGCATGGCAAGCCAAATGGCGTGGCGATTTCGACTCGTCGATGACCCATAGCCTTGAAGCTGAAACTTACCTTTCCGAAGCCAAACATCCCGGAGCCCGCGCGCATATCTACTCGATACTCGGCGTTCTTCACTATTCACGCAGTCGGCTTGATCTGGCTGCAAGTTCGGTAGAACGCGGTCTCACCCTTGCCGATCCCGACGCGCATACCGAAGCCTACATCGACCTGCTGACAACCAAAGCCACGGTCCAGCGATACCGAGGCGACCGCCCACGATCCGGCCTGACGCTTGGACGGGCCCGCGATCTGGCGGCCGGTGCAGAACTTGCTCGGCTTGAGCACAACATTGCACGTGGCATGATGGCCGACGATGTCGCGCTCAGCGGCTTGAAGCACGCTAAGGTCTCGCTTGAGCTCTGCCTTGAACACAATAACCGTGTTGTCATTCCGTATGCGCAAGAAGTGATTGGCGCATGTTGCGTGGCCCTTGAAGACTTCGGACAAGCCGAAGCGGCATTTACCAGCGGTCTTGATTTGGCGATTGAGGACAACGACTTTCGAGCACAGTGCCAGATCATCCACCGCCACGCGGCCTTGGAGTACGCCCAAAAGAAACTCGAGCGCGCCCGTGATCTTAATCGGTTTGGAGCCCAAATCGCAAAAGAGATGAATTACCATCTCTGGGGCAGGGATTTTGCTCTGGACCTGGCTAAGATCTATGAAGAGCTTGGCGATTTGCGCAAATCGGTCGACGCCCACAAATGCGGCTGGGGTTTTGAGAAGCAACGCCGCACCTGAACCAGGTTTTTGTAAACCCACTCTTCACGCCGGGCCGCTTTATGCCTATTCAGTTCCACGCCCAACCCTGTGAGCCAAGGCTGAAACCACCAATGACCGCCCATCGCCATCTTTTGCTCTCACTCGCCGCGTCTAGTCGCGTCGGCGGCACTTAGGGGCTCGCGAAGCTTATGGAGGATATCTGGAGCGGCATCGCCGCAGCCTTCGGCCTGATCGTTACGCTGGATCGCGACCTGATTGATATCACTCTGCGCTCGCTGCAGGTGACCTTGACGGCCGTCGCCATAGGAGCCGCGCTTGGCATTCCGCTCGGCGCCTGGCTCGCCGTCAGTCGCTTTCGGTTTCGTCGTGTGACTATCGCGGTATTGAATGCCCTCATGGGGCTTCCGCCCGTCGTCGTTGGCCTCGTTGTCTATATTCTGTTGTCGCGCTCCGGGCCTTTTGGCGTTTTCGGATTGTTGTTCACCCCGACCGCAATGATCATCGCTCAGGTGATCATTGTCACGCCTCTCGTGGCTTCGATCTCCCATCAAGCCCTGCGTGAAATTTGGGCTGACTACCACGACTTGCTGATCTCTCTGAACACTACCAAATGGCAGCGTATTCGTACGATCACTTGGGATGCACGGCGCGCACTTCTGACCGCGACGCTCGCGGGTTTCGGGCGTGCCATCGGTGAGATCGGCGCGATCATGATCGTGGGCGGCAACATTGATCAGGTTACACGTGTTCTAACGACCGCCATCGCGCTCGAAACTTCCAAGGGTAACTTCGCGCTTGCGCTGGGCCTTGGCTTTATCCTCATTGGACTTGCGTTTCTGGTGAACCTCGCAATGCACTGGCTCTCAAGAACAGAACAAAGGGGTCGCTGGTGAGCACCATTCTTCCTCTTCGTCTAGCGGGCATCGAAGTCCGTCGCGCGGGCCGAACGATTCTTGGCCCGCTCGATCTTGATGTCGAAGACAGCGGCCCCTTGGTTGTTCTTGGGCCCAATGGCGCAGGCAAATCGACGCTTCTTCGCGTCTGCCACGGCATCACACACCCAACCAAAGGCAAGGCAGACTGGGTGGTGCCCCGCGCCGAGGCTAATCTTGCCCAAGCCTTCGTGTTTCAGACACCAATCCTGCTGCGACGCTCAGCTCTGGAAAACGTCATGTACCCGCTTTCGCTGAGAGGTGAAGGCAAGAAGGCCGCGCGCGCTACAGCTCAGAAAATGCTCGATGATGTCGGTCTCGCCGACCTAGCGACGGTGCGCGCAAGCGTCCTTTCCGGCGGCGAGAAGCAGAAATTGGCGCTGGCTCGTGCCCTTGTAACCCGCCCTGAAGTTCTGTTTCTCGATGAACCCACCGCAAGCCTCGATGGCCGTTCCACGCGCGAGATTGAAACCATTCTCGCCGGAGCCCAATCGGGCGGTACCAAACTCATGATGGCAACCCACGACCTCGGACAAGCTCGCCGGATCGCAGCACACGTCGTCTTTTTGTTGAATGGTCAAATCATTGAGACCAGATCAGCAAAGGAGTTTTTCGAAGGTCCGAGTACCGCAGCTGCACAAGCCTTCCTCAAAGGAGACATCGTCGAATGATCGCCCGCTTTATCTCTACTCTGTTCGCGCTGTTTATCGGCTCGGTCGTGCATGCCGACGCGCTCCGCCTCGCGGTCACGACGTCTTTTCACAACTCTGGACTAAGCGACGTGCTGCTCCCGGAAGTCTCGGTCGACACAGGTCTTGAGGTGCAACTTCTCGTCGTTGGCACAGGGCAGGCGATCCGCCTTGGTCAGGCAGGAGACGTGGACGCCATCCTTGTCCACGCTCGCGCGGCCGAGGACGCTTTCGTAACCGAGGGCTACGGTACTCACCGCCGTGAAATCATGGCCAACGACTTTGTCTTTGTCGGCCCCGTGGGCGACCCGGCTGCAGCACAGACCGCAACCACCGCCTCCCAAGCGCTCGAGCGCATTGCATTGACCGAATCGCCATTTGTGAGCCGAGGCGATGACAGTGGCACCCACACCCGTGAACGCGCGCTTTGGGAAAGCTCAAGCGCCGCACCTGACCCGAACTGGTACCGCGAGCTTGGCGCGGGCATGGGCGCAACCCTGAACACCGCCGCAGCGATGGGGGCCTATACACTGACCGACCGCGCGAGCTGGCTGAATTTCGGAAATCGTCGTGGCATGAGCATTGTCTTTGAAGGCGACCCGGCCCTTCTGAACCAATACGCCTACCTCCCTGTCAGTGCTGAGCGCCACCCGCATGTGAACCAAAACGGTGCAATAATACTTGAGACTTGGCTAACCTCCGAACGGGGGCAAACGCTCATCGGGAATTACCGCATCAACGGTGAAATACTCTTCACTCCCAACGCGAAAGCACCATGACATGGTGCAATATCTCGGTCTCATTCTACTGATTGCTTGGGCGGTTAACATCTGGGCCTTCATGTCGGTCATCGACATGCGCCCCGGCATATCCCGGATCGCCCTATGGGCCATCGTGCTACTGATCCCGGTATTGGGGTTTGTTGCTTGGTATTTGCTTGGACCCCGCCCAAGCCGGCGCTAACGAGAGAAGTTGACCCACTGCGCAAAGGTGTACCGCGTCCGATCCAACCCATTTGGTGCAGGCGGAAATGGTGCGGCAGACTGAGCGGCGCGAAGAGCTGCCTTGTCAAAGGCTGCCACGCCGCTTGAGCGATCAACCCGCACCGCGCCAAGCCGTCCGTCAGACAAAATGTCCATCTGCAGGCGCACGCGACCCTGACCACGCGCGCTTCGGGGATAGGACTGGTGCCGCGCGATCCGGCTCTGGATCTTGCCCGCCCAAGCCGCTTGAGCTGCCTTTCGCGCTACCGGTGACACCGTTGCAACCACCTGAGTTGCGGCCAATGTTCCAGCACCAACACCGCCTCCTGTACCCCGGGCGACAAGGGCCGGAGCAGGTGCGCGCTTTTCGGGGCGTTTTTCGGGGCGCGGTGTTTCCAAAACAGCGCGCTCTGCTGGCTCGGGGGCTTCAAAGCTTGGGGGAGCGTGAGCAACCCTCGGCATAACTGGAGCAGCCATAGCGGCCACCTTCACATCCCTGTCGACCGACGGGGTACTGTGAACCGGCAAGGCAACCGCTGCCAATACCGGAATTTCAGACGGCTCAACAACTGGTGCCACCGCCGTATCCGGCGCGTCGCTGAGCTTGGTGGTCCGCATCGCAACGCTGGGGTCTGTCCAAGCATTAACCTTGGTAAACGCGGCTTCGACTGTCGGTGCATCCATGTTCGCCGTTTGCACTGAAACCTCCGGCACAGCCTCCCAGTCGGCCACCAAATCGGCGATTTCCGCCGGAGGTGCCGCCAAACTCAACGACGCGCTCCCCTCGGAGCCCGCGCCGTCGAAACC
>JABDPD010000104.1 GCA_013042895.1 Boseongicola sp.
CTATATTGTTATGGCCCTCGCAGGAGCCTTTTGGGTTCTGCTCGTCGGACGCATGGTCGGCGGCGTCGCCGCTGCAACTCAGTCTACGGCAGCCGCCTTCATGGCCGATATCTCAAAACCCGAAGAAAAGGCCGCGCGTTTCGGCTTGATCGGGGCCGCCTTCGGCATGGGCTTTGTCTTCGGCCCGCTTCTAGGCGGACTCCTCGCCGAATTCGGCACGCGCGCTCCCTTTTACGCAGCTGCTGCACTTGCCGCTACGAACCTCATCTTCGGCTATTTTGTCATGCCTGAAACACTGAAACTCGAAAACCGCCGCCCTCTGACCGTCGATCGAGCCAATCCGCTTGGCGCATTCAAAAACGTCTCGGCCACGCCAAAGCTGCGCCGCCTCCTCTGGTTATTTTTCCTCTATCAAGTCGCCTTCATGGTCTATCCGGCCGTCTGGGCCTTCTTCACCGAAGAGCGCTTTGGCTGGACACCTCGCATGATCGGCCTTTCGCTCGGTGCATTCGGTATCGCCATGGCCCTTGTCCAGGGCGGTCTCATCCGCCTTATCCTCAAATGGTTCGGCGACCGCGGCACGATCATCTACGGCCTCGTTTTCAACTTCTTCGCTTTTCTCGTCCTCGCCTTCGTTGAAAGCGGCACTTTCGCTATCCTCTTCATCCCACTCACAGCGCTTGGCGCGGTAGTTACACCCGCCGTTCAGGGCCTCATGTCGCGCGCCACCAACGACAATAGTCAGGGCGAGCTTCAAGGCGTGCTGTCTTCCACAGCAGCGCTCGCAACGATCATGTCGCCGCTGATCATGACCCAAATCTTCGCCGCCTTCGCCCGAGACGACGCCGCCTTTTACTTGCCTGGCGCGCCCTTCCTTGTCTCGATGAGCCTTATGATCGTCTGCGCGATCGTATTTCTAGCGCCCGGCCGTCCACAAACCGTTTAAGAGACGAGGAATTGCCTGTTTCACACCATTCAAAGTCGGTTTTTGACTGGACCACTAGTCGCGCCACACTCACGATGCAAAAAAACCGAAAGCCCGACCCATGAGTGAAATCCGCGCTGCCGTCTGCCACACCTTTGGCGACCCCCTCTCTATCGAGACCGTCCACCTCGCGGCCCCCACCGGGCGCAGCGTTGAGGTCACACTTGAATCCTGTGCGATATGCCACTCCGACATCACCTACATCGACGGCCACTGGGGCGGAGTCCTCCCCGCAATCTACGGTCACGAGGCAGCCGGAAAAATCTCCGCCCTTGGAGCGGACGCCACTGGCCACCAAGTTGGCGACCGCGTTATCGTCACGCTGATCCGCTCCTGCGGCACCTGTCCGACCTGCAGCGCCGGAAAACCAGTGATCTGCGAACGCCCTTCGGGGCCCGCGCCACTTACGCTTCCCGACGGCACACCCGTTCAGCAATCCATGTATTCCGGAGCCTTCGCCGAGAAGGTAGTCGTCGACCAAAGCCAGATTGCACCCATCCCCGACGCCATCGCTTCGGATGTTGCCTCGCTTCTGTCCTGCGGTGTGATCACCGGCGTTGGCGCGGTTGTAAACACCGCCAATCTTCAAGCTGGCGAAGACGTCCTGGTCATCGGCGCAGGCGGCGTCGGCCTCAACGCCATCCAGGGCGCCGCCATCGCTGGTGCGCGCCGCATCGTTGCGGTGGATCTCTCCCCGGAAAAGCTCGCAGACGCCAAATCCTTTGGTGCCACCGACGGCATCCTCGCCTCTGATCCCGCCCCATGGGACCGCCTCCGCGAGATCACCGGCCGTGGCGCAGATGCCGTCTTCGTCAGCGTCGGCGTGCCAGCGGTTTACACCGACGCTCCGAACTACCTCGCACCGGGCGGCCGCCTTGTGATGGTCGGCATGCCGCCAACAGGTGCAACTTCAACCTATGAGCCCGGCGACTTCGCCTCCGCCTGTCAATCCATGGTCGGCTCCAAAATGGGCAACACGGTTCTGGCGCGTGACATCCCATGGCTCGCCGACCTCTACCTTCAGGGCCGCCTCAAACTTGATGAGCTGATCTCTGGCCGCTGGTCCCTTGACCAGATCAACGAAGCCATCGCCGATACCAAATCCGGCACTGCCCGGCGCAATGTGATCATTTTCGACTGAGTCAAAAAAGACATGTGATAACAAAGTACTCCGTCACGTTCTTCACCCGTTTTCAAAAAACCAACACAAAGACGCGCGCCAAGCAGCGCGCGTTGCGTTAACCAGAGCTGCCTCCGCGAGGTCGCACCGACGTAATACCGACGTCATACCGACGCATTACCGACATGCCCAAATCGCACTAGTTGCCAATAAATTAACGACGAATCACAAAACGGCGCTGGGACAGCACCCTTACCGCGCGCACACCTCATAATGTGTCAAAGATCCGGGTGATCCCAATCGTAGACAACAACCCCTGAGGTCTCCCGGGCATCAAGGCTCCGATACAGCCCCCGCGCGCCCTCATTGTCGTTCTCAGTCGCCAGCCAGATGCCCTCGCACCCCCGGTCCCGTGCCAGATCACACAAGCGCCGCATAAGCCGCGTCCCAATCCCGGCCCGTCGATACGCCTCATGCACCCCCACCTCGTTCACGAAAAACGAAAACGGCTTGTCGGGATGCATCAAAACAGTTCCGCTCGCAAAACCAATGACCTCGCCTTGATCGAGCGCCACCACAATCTCGTTCACGCGCGTCGCCAGAAAGCCATAAGCCCATGACGGATCGACAGGATTGTCAAAAACACCATCCCGAACACGCTCAAGAATGTGCGCGTCCTCTGGACCAAGATTGCGAATGGTGATTGGGTTCATTTGAAAAACTCACGCGAAAAGCGACAAAGGGCCAAGCCATTGAAACTCCGCGATCTTGACATCATCGTCACCGCTCCGCCAGCCCCCGGATGGGGTGGGCGTTATTGGATTTTGGTCAAAGTCACCACGGACACCGGCGTTACCGGTTGGGGCGAATGCTATGCGTCCGCCATCGGCCCCGATGCAATGAAGGCTGTAATCACCGACGTTTTCAGCCGCCATATGGAAGGCGAAAATCCTGAAAACATTGAACTAATGTTCCGCCGCGCATACTCGTCGGGCTTCACTCAGCGCCCAGATCCAGGCGTGATTGGCGCCTTTTCCGGACTGGAAATCGCTTGCTGGGACATCCTTGGCAAGGACCGCGACTGCCCTGTTTACGCCCTTTTGGGGGGGCGCATGACTGACCGGGTGCGCGCCTACACCTATCTCTATCCGATGGCGCACCACAGCCTCCCCGATTTCTGGATCGACCCTGACATGGCAGCCGAAAGTGCGCTGGCCCTGGTCGAACAGGGCTACACCGCCGTTAAATTCGACCCCGCGGGCCCCTATACTGCCCGCGGAGGCCATCAACCGTCGCTCCATGATGTCGACACATCCGTCGCCTTCTGCGCCGCCATACGCGGCGCCGTGGGCCCCCGTGCCGACCTTCTCTTCGGTACCCACGGCCAATTCTCCACTGGTGGCGCAATCCGTCTCGCCAAAGCAATCGAGCCCTACAATCCGCTCTGGTTCGAAGAGCCCGTGCCCCCAGACAACATCGCCTCCATGGCTGAGGTTGCCCGCGCGACGTCTATTACGGTCTCCACCGGCGAACGACTTACTACCAAAGCAGAATTCGCCGCCGTTCTTGCCGCAGGTGCCGCCAATATCCTACAGCCCGCGCTTGGGCGTTCAGGCGGTCTCTGGGAGACCAAAAAAATTGCCGCTCTCGCCGAAGCCCACAACGCCCAAATGGCTCCTCATCTCTATGCCGGGCCCGTTGAGTGGGCCGCAAACGTGCACTTCGCGACATCCATTCCTAATATCCTGATGGCCGAAACTATCGAAACAACCTTCCACAAAGCTCTGATAAGCAATGCTATTACTGTGGAGGACGGCTATATCAGCGCGCCCTCGACCCCCGGCCTCGGCATCGATGTCGACGAGGCACTGGCGCGCGCGCACCCCTACAAAGGCACTGGGCTGCATTTGGAGATGCAAGAAGAGCCGATCAGCTACAACGCTCCGAACGCATTCGAGGGCGGCGCACCTGTTCAAAATGCCGACTAGCCCGGCACCAACGCGTCCTTATGGAGTGTAATCGCCGCCTCCACGTCGTCAAACCAGACCGCTCGACCCTGCTCCAGCACAACCGCAGCCGAGCACATGCGCGCCAACAATGGCAGGTTGTGCGAAACCACAATCGCCGCCCGATCCTGAATGCGGTCGGCCAAAACGCCTTCAGATCTCGCCCGAAACGCTGCGTCCCCGACGCTTGTCACCTCGTCAATAAGGTAGGTATCAAAGTCGATCCCCATCGACACCGCAAACGCCAATCGCGCCTTCCTTCCGGCCGAATAAGTGCGAAACGGCAGGTAATAATGGCTCCCAAGTTCGGCCAAGTCCCGCACAAACGCTTCAAGCCGATCCGGGCCACCGCCTGACCATTCAAAACCGCCGCCTCGCTCCCCACGAGATAAGGGTGGATTTTTGGTGTTACCTCGCGGTGCGGCGCATATTCGATCTTGCGGACGCCTTGAACCACTGGCTTGCCCTTTTGGGTGATGAAGACAACCTCATCACCCAGCGTTGCCAAAACCGGAGCGAGATGCTTGAACTGCCCTGGACAGTTCTGATGCTCAAAGAGAACCTTCAATACGTCCTTTCCAAAGTCGCTCGTCTCGTTTTCATACACTAATGATTAATGTTGGATTACTTTGGAAAAACAAAACGAGCTGCCAACATTTTCAAAACATCCCGAAAGGTGTCGTCGGACTTGCACGGCTGGCCCCACGGCTTTCGACAACACATACTGAGTTCAAATTAGGGACGTTTGGAAAGCAAGCATATGTCGCAAAAGTATTTTTCCCCAACCGGCGGTCATCCTGGCCAAGACCAGCTACTTACAGATCGCGCCGTTTTCACCGACGCCTATGCGGTGATCCCAAAAGGCACGATGCGTGATATCGTGACCAGCTTCTTGCCGTTTTGGAGCGAAACACGACTTTGGGTTCTTTCGCGCCCTCTCTCAGGTTTCGCTGAGACCTTCTCTCAATACATCATGGAAGTCTCACCGGGTGGTGGCTCAGATCGCCCCGAAACGCAAAAGGGCGTCGAAAGCGTGCTTTTCGTGGTTGAAGGCGAGATCGAACTTACAATCGACCGCACCACCCACACGTTGACGCCCGGTGGATACGCGTTCCTCCCGCCGAGTGCAGACTGGAAGCTGCACAACCTTTCCCAATCGGTGAGCCGCTTTCATTGGATCCGAAAGGCTTACGATGCCGTCGACGGCCTTGACGAGCCGGACGCGTTTGTCACCCGCGATCAGGACATCGCCCCGACTGTCATGCCGGGGACTGAAGGAAAATGGGCAACGACACGCTTTGTCGACCCAACCGACTTGCGCCACGATATGCACGTCACAATCGTCACCTTCGAACCCGGAGCCGTAATTCCTTTCCTAGAAACCCATGTCATGGAACACGGGCTCTACGTATTGGAAGGCAAGGCCGCCTATCGCCTCAATCAGGACTGGGTCGAGGTCGAAGCGGGCGACTACATGTGGCTCCGCGCATTCTGCCCGCAGGCTTGCTACGCAGGTGGTCCGGGCAAATTCCGCTATCTGCTCTACAAAGATGTCAACCGGCATATGAAGCTCGGGCAAATTTGAGGATTAAACTGCGCTAAACCAAGCCAGCAAAAAACACCGCGCTCATCCCAAATCCCACGGCTGCAACGATCATGCGCAACACCCGCGCCGGGATTGCCCGCGCCAATGGTGCGCCGAGATACCCACCAAGCACGGCAAAAACCATCATGACCGCCGCCTTCGGCCAGACCACCAACCCGGCAACGGCGAATGTCGCGACCGAGATCGCCGAAAGCGCGAAGGACAGCCAGTTCTTCAAGCCGTTCATCTTGTTCAGATCGCCCCATCCCCAAAGGGCAAAAAGTGCCAACAGGACGATCCCTAAACCGCCGTTGAAATAGCCGCCGTAAACAGCCACGAGAAACAATCCCAACGCCCCTTCATTGGCCTCAGACCGAGACCGCGCCGCGGCAAATGCTCGGACCTTCGGGCCAAACAGAAAAACAAAAGTCGCAAACAGCAGCAAGAAAGGCACAATCGTCGAGAATGCATCGTCCGTTGTCACCAAGAGCAAAAGAGCCCCCGTTAATCCGCCCAGAAGCGTGATCAACGTCAAGCGGATCAGACTGGAACGCTCCAGCGTCCCCAACTCTTTGCGAAACCCAACTGCACCAGCCAGATACCCTGGGAACACCGCGACGGCACTAGTCGCGTTCGCCAGAATGGGCGGCACCCCGACATAAACCAACGCCGGAAACGTCAGGAACGTGCCGCCGCCTGCGAGAGTATTCAAAACCCCCGCCCCGAAGGCAGCGATAGCAATTAAGAACAAGTCAGCCATGTATTGGTCTCTTGCGAAGTCATGCTCCGCCTACAGGGTCCGCGTGATACAAAAAAGGCCCTCGCAGCGCACTGCAAGGGCCCTTCTCATATCCGATCATCGCGCTTTATGCGTGATCATCATCCGCCAGCGAGCCTTTTCCATGCCCGGACATACCGCCGGACACTTCCTCGGTTGCCTCACCCGAAAGCTCCTCCGGCAACACCAGATTGAGCACAATCGCAATCAATGCCGCTGGCAGGAGACCGCTGGTCATCAGAATGCGTAGCGTATCTGGCAGGTACTGAACCGCTTTCGGATCAAGCTGAAGACCCAGACCAACCGACAGAGCAATCGCGAAGATCACCATGTTGCGGCGGTTCCAGTTGACGTCCGACAGCATCGAAACACCCGCAGCAACAACCATGCCGAACATCACGATCACACCTCCGCCGAGAACCTCAATCGGAATGGTGCGAATAACCGCGCCCACCTTCGGGATCAGACCACAGACGATTAGGAAAATTGCACCGATTGTTACGACGTGGCGGCTCATCACACCGGTCATCGCGATCAGACCCACGTTCTGGCTGAACGAGGTGTTCGGGAAGCCGCCAAAGATACCAGCAACAGCCGAGCCGACACCATCAGCATATGTCGCGCCTTCAATCTCCTTATCCGTCGCTTCACGACCCGCACCACCTTTCGTGATACCGGAGACGTCACCGACCGTTTCAACAGCCGACACAAACGCCATCAGACAGAAGCCGATGATTGCGGCAAAGCTGAACTCGAACCCATATGCGAAAGGCGTTGGCAGAGCGAAAGGTGCCGCACGGCCCCAGCTTGTGCCGATGCCCTCGAAGGTCACCATGCCGACCATCAGCGCATAGAGGTAACCTACAAGAATACCGATCACGACTGCTGAAACCGACAGCATACCGCGCGCGAAGAACTTCAGCCCCAAAGTTACGAAGACCACGATCAGCGCCGCCGACCAATTAAGCAGACTGCCATACTCAGGCGAGTTGATCGCCGGAACACCGCCAGCCGCGTATTGGATGCCGACCTTAACCAGTGCCAGACCAATCATCGTCACGACCAGACCCGTCACAAGTGGCGGCAAAGCAAAACGGATACGACCGATCACTGAACCCAAGGCAGCGTGAAACAAGCCACCGATGAGGATGCCACCAAACAGTGCAGGCAACGCTTCAACGCCTTTGCCTGCAACGAGCGGGATCATAATCGGAATAAACGCAAAACTCGTGCCCTGGACGATAGGCAAACGCGCGCCAACGGGACCAAAACCAATGGTCTGGAACAACGTCGCGATACCGGCAAACAGCATCGACATCTGAATGAGGTAGGTCATATCCGGGAAGCCCTGTGCGCCCGCATCTGACCCGAAACCAAAGCCCGCTGCGCCGGATATGATAATTGCAGGAGTCACGTTTGAGACGAACATCGCCAAAACGTGCTGGATGCCCAGCGGAACAGCGCGATGAAGCGCCGGTGTATAATTCGGATCCCGGAGTTGTTCCGGGGTCCCGATGGATGCATCTGACATGTGAGTGTCCCTCCCTAAGTGATGCCATTAGCCAGCTACCCGCTGACGCATTCTTGTTTTTCTTACGCCTCTATTAGGTAAGGCGTGTCGAACCAGTGTTCTTCCAGATTTTCGCCGCTCCCGATGCGGTCGACGACGGCGAAAAGACCGGGTTGGTGGAGCGGAGTGA